>CAKTVN010000028.1 GCA_934623545.1 uncultured Oscillospiraceae bacterium | reverse complement strand
TCCCCCTTTGGAATCCCCTTAAAACGACCAAGAAGAGGGCTGATGCCCCCTTCTTGGATTTTTCCCGGAGTTTGGTTTGCACTGTAGCGTATTTCAAATCAACAAAACGCGATGCAGATGCGAATTGAATAGACCGGCGAGGTAGTCGAAATACTCTGCGGCGCGGGGCGATGTGGGCATCGACCCCTACGAAGTTCTTGCTATCGGAAGGCGTCCCGAATTTCATACGTCAAATATTCAACGGGCGCGAACAGAACCACTTGTACGGTTTATCGTGCGCTCAGGAAACCCGATTTGACGGTCGCCCGAAGGGCGTTCGGTCTACAGACCGGGGAACGACAACACACACAACGGAACGACTCGTTTTTCTGCGCGTAAGCGCTATTTCGCGTCCTGCGCCTCTTTTTTGCATACTTTTTTTCTGGCAAGACAGAAAAAAGTATGCCGCCGGAGGCTTCTTTCTCATGCTGAGAAAGAAAGCGGGGTTGAAAAATCATATTATGACAATTTTTACGGTGATGGGTCGAGCCCATCACCGCATTGTCCCGTCCGCAGTTTTATAATTCTGCCCACTGTTTTGTCCCGAAAGGAGGCTCGCCTGTGAACATCTTACTTTCCATGCTGCAAGCGCTGCCCGGCTATGCCGAGCTTCTGCGCGCGGTCGACGCGCGGCAGACCATCGCCGTCTCCGGCGTCAGCCAGATCATCCGCAGCCATCTGATTGCGGCGCTCTGCGAGGAAAGCGGACGCCCGGCGCTCATCGTCTGTCAGGACGACATGGCGGCGCAGCGCGCGCAGGCGGAGCTTTCCGCGTTCCTCGGCTTCACGCCGCCGGTCCTCCCGGCGCGGGAGCTGACCTTCTATGAATCGGCGAGCGTCTCGCGCGAGTGGGAGCATCGCAGGCTTCGGCTGCTGTACGGTCTGGCGACCGGCGGCGTCCGCGTGCTGATCGCGTCCATGGAGGCGCTGAGCCTGCGCACCATCCCGCGCGAAACGCTCTTCGGCGGGCTGGTCACGCTCAAATGCGGGGCGCAGTACGATCTGGAGGAGCTGTCTGGGCGGCTGGTCCGCGCGGGCTACAGCCGCACGTCGCTGGTTGAGGGCGTTGGTCAGTTCGCTCTGCGCGGCGGCATTTTGGACATCTATTCGCCCGCCTGCGACCAGCCGGTGCGCGCGGAGTTCTTCGGTGACGAGCTGGACGCGATGGGCTATTTTGACCCCATCACGCAGCGCCGGACGGAAAACGTCGACGAGACGGTCCTGCTTCCGGTCGCGGAGACGCAGCCGCAGCTGCACCCCGACGGTGCGGAGGGGCTCATCCGTGACCTTGAGGCGCTGATCGCGCGGCAGAAGCGGCGCAAAACGCCCAACACCGCGCTCATCTCCACGCTCGAGGGCGACATTGACAAGCTCCGCAGCGGCGTGCCGCTGACAGCGGCGGACCGCTATATGGCGCTCATCTATCCCGAATTTGCCACGGCTGCAAGCTATGTTTCGCGCGACGCGGCGGTCTTCTTCTGCGACCACGGCAACCTCCGCCGCGCGGCAAAGGCGCGGACAGAGGATTTCGGGCTTTCACTCGACGCCTTTTTGCAGAGCGGCACGCTCGCAGGCGAGCTGTGCGAGTTCTATCTCTCCTATGACGAGCTGGCGGGCTGCTTCCGCGCGAGCGGCGCGGTCTACTTTGACTCGTTCCTCTCGGCGCAGTTCCCCGAGGAGCTGCCGCCGAAGCGCATCCTCTCCGTCACTGCCAAGCAGCTGCCGGGCTACGGCGGAAGCCTCGATACCGCCGTACAGGATCTGAAGCACTACGTCAAAAACAACTTCGGCTGTCTGGTGCTCTGCGGCGGCAAGCGCCGGGGCGAGATCCTGAAGGGAATGCTGTCCGAGCAGGGGATCGACGCGCTTCTGGCGTTTCCGGCGACGAAGCTTCCGCAGCCGGGGCAGATCCTGCTCACGGACGGAAGCCTGCCTGCGGGCATGGAATATCCGGAAATTCGCTTCGCGGTCCTGACCGAGGGGCAGATCATGGCGCGCTCCGCGCCGAAAAAGGCTGCGCGCCCGAAGAAGGCGACCAACCGGAAAAAGCTCGATTCCTTCACCGACCTCACCCCCGGCGACCTTGTGGTCCACGAGCACCACGGCATCGGGCGCTATGTCGGCATGGAGCAGATGAAGGTCGACGGCGCAGTCAAGGACTACGTCAAGATCGCCTATCAGGGCAGCGACGCGCTCTATGTCCCGGCGACGCAGCTCGATCTGGTCAGCAAATACATCGGCGGCGGCGAGGACGCGCCTGTCCGGCTCAACAAGCTCGGCGGCGACCAGTGGCAGAAGGCGAAGGCGAAGGCGAAAGCCGCCGCCAAGGACCTTGCCGCAGGACTTATTCAGCTCTATGCCGCGCGCAAGCGCCTGCCGGGCTTCGCCTTCGCGGCGGATTCGCCGTGGCAGAAGGAATTTGAGGAGAGCTTTGAATACGCCGAGACCGACGATCAGCTCCGCTGCATCGACGAGATCAAGCACGACATGGAGTCGCCCGCGCCGATGGACCGGCTGCTCTGCGGCGACGTGGGCTTCGGAAAGACCGAGGTCGCGCTGCGCGCGGCGATGAAGTGCATCCTCGACGGCAAGCAGGTCGCCATTCTGGTCCCGACGACGGTCCTCGCGCAGCAGCATTATGTCACGGCGACGAACCGTTTCGGCTCGTTCCCGGTCACGATCGACGTGCTCTCGCGCTTCAGGACCCCCGCGCAGCAGAAAAAAACGCTGAGCGAGCTGCGCTCCGGCAGGATCGATCTCATCATCGGTACACACAAGCTGCTTCAGAAGGACATCCGCTTCAAGGACCTGGGTCTGCTCATCATCGACGAGGAGCAGCGCTTCGGCGTGACGCACAAGGAGCGGCTGAAGGAACTTTCCCGCGGCGTCGACGTCTTAACACTGTCGGCAACGCCCATCCCGCGCACACTGAACATGGCGCTGTCGGGGCTGCGCGATATGTCCACCATCGAAGAGCCGCCGCAGGACCGCTATCCCGTCCAGACCTTTGTGCTGGAGCACAATGAGCAGCTGCTTGCCGACGCGATGCGCCGGGAGATCGAGCGCGGCGGACAGGTCTATTACCTCCACAACCGCGTTGAGACCATTGACAAGTGCGCCGCGCGCATCAAGGAGCTGCTCGGCGACGCCGCCGAGATCGGCATCGCGCACGGCAAAATGGGGGAGGAAGCGCTCAGCGATGTGATGCAGCGGATGTCGGAGGGGGAAATTCAGGTTCTCGTCTGCACGACGATCATCGAGACCGGGCTGGACATCCCCAACGTGAACACGCTCATCATCGAGGATGCCGACCGGCTCGGGCTTGCGCAGCTGCACCAGCTGCGCGGACGCGTCGGGCGCTCGTCCCGCCATGCCTACGCCTATCTGACCTTCCGCAAGGGGAAGGTCCTCTCCGAGATCGCGGAAAAGCGCCTGAGCGCCATTCGCGAATACGCGGAGTTCGGCTCCGGCTTCAAGATCGCCATGCGCGATCTGGAAATTCGCGGAGCGGGGGACCTCCTCGGCGCGGAGCAGTCCGGGCATATGCTCTCAGTCGGCTACGATATGTATCTGAAGCTGCTGGAGGACGCCGTGCTGGAGGAGCGCGGCGAGAAAACGCTCGCGGAGCCGGAGTGTACGGCAGACCTCAACGTCACGGCGAACATCCCCGGCGTCTACGTCGCCTCCGGCGAGCAGCGCATGGACCTCTACCGCCGCATGGCGGCGGTCAGGACGCAGGAGGACGCGGACGATCTGCTCGACGAGCTGGTCGACCGCTACGGCGACCCGCCCAGGGGCGTCATGAATCTGCTTGCCATCGCGCTGCTGCGCGCGCGCGCCGCATCCGCCGGGATCACGGAGATCGCGCAGAAGGAGAGCGCCGTGCTCTTTACGCTCGCGGTCATGGATTTCCCGGCGATCTCTTCGGTCTGCGCGGAGCCTGCCTTCAAGTCGCGCATCTTCTTCTCCGCCGGGAAAAACCCAGTCCTGACGGTCCGGCTGAAGAAGGGCGAGGACGCGCTGAAGCTGGCGGAGCAGCTGGTGAACCGCTACTGCATCGCGAGAAACGCCTGACGTGCGATCGTGCGGCGGAAAAATCTTAACCATTTTTTCAGAAAATGTTCATCGCTTCTTGGAGAAAATGGCATTGCAAATTTCCCCCGCAGTCCGTATAATGGTAGTTGTCATAATCTCAACATTTGTATGAGAGGACAAAAGCAGAAAATTTCTCCGCCGGGATACCGGCATTGGAATAGGAGGGGATCCCCATCAAAAAGAAAGGCAGATTTGAAGCCTCGCGCGCTCCGCGCGAGCAGGCGCCGCGCACCGACGCCGAGCGCAATACCGCGCAGCAGCGCCCGGCTGCACCGAAGCAGCCGAAAACCGGCAAGGGCGGTCTTTCCGCAGGCGCACGCATCGGCATCATCGCCGGCGCGGTCGTGCTGATCGCGGCGATCGCCGTGTGCGCATACGGCTTCTCGATCAAAAACAGCGATACCATTTTCCCAAACGTCTATCTCGCGGGCGTCAATGTCGGCGGACTCAAGCGCGACGCCGCGATCACGGCGGTGGAGGGCGCGGTCAACAAGTCCTATGCCGCCGATACGCTGCGCGTCGTATTGCCCGACCGCACGCTGGAGCTTGACCCCGAGATCACCAACGTTGCGCTGAACGCCGAGGAGGCGGTCGACGAGGCGATGAAGTATGGGCGCGACGGCGGACCGATCAGGGCGCTCCGCGCGTATCTCTCCGCCCGGACGACGGAGCACACCGTGAGCCTTCAGTCCACGCTCAACTTGGACACCGAATATATCCGCGGCGTCATCGACAAGGCTGCCGCCGAGGTCAAGCAGGACCTGGTCCAGCCGAGCGTGAGCGTCAACGAGGAGTCCGGCATCATCAGCGTGACGACCGGCTCGTCTGCGGTGTCGCTGGATGCCGACCGGCTCTATGACGCGGTGCTCGCGCGCTTTGACGCGAACGATTTTTCCGACCTCAAGTTCGATTATGATACCACGCCCTGCGACGCCGTGGACCTTCAGCCCTACTACGATCAGTACTGCACGGAGATGAAGGACGCCTATTACGACGAGGAGTCGCACGAGCTGGTGGAGGAGGTCAAGGGCTACGGCTTCGACCTGCCGTATTACACGCAGCAGATCGCTATGGCGGAGCCGGGCACGTCCATCACCATCCAGATGGAGGACCTGATCCCGGAGGTCACGCTGGAAAAGCTCAAGGAGACCTATTTCTCCTATACCCTTGCGAAGTATGACAGCCCGCACACGCCCATCCCCGCCCGTACCACCAATCTGGAGCTTGCCTGCAAGGCGATCAACGGAACGGTCCTGAATCCGGGCGACGAGTTCTCCTTCAACGGCATCGTCGGCGAGCGTACCAAGGCGAAGGGCTACATGGCGGCGACCGTCTATCTCGACGGCGGCAAGAGCGAGGCGCAGGAGGGCGGCGGCGTATGTCAGGTCTCCTCGACGATCTATGAGTGCGTCCTGCTCGCAAACCTTCAGGTCACGGAGCGCGCACCGCATATGTTTGAGGTCACCTATGTCCCGAGAGGACAGGATGCAACCGTCTATTGGGGACAGCAGGACTTCAAGTTCAAGAACAGTACTGGCTATCCCATCCGCATCGACGCAAGCGTTTCCGGCGGATATGTCCACATCGCGCTGGTCGGAACGAAGGAAGAGAAGGACTACGATCATGTGACGCTGACCTACAGCGTGCTTGCGACCAAGCCGTGGAAAAACGTCGGCGTAACGAGCGCAGACGCGCCGAAATCCGACGAGATCACGCTGACGATGCTGGACGAGACCGGCGTCGACGCCAACGGCAATACCGTCAAGCTCGCGACCGGCAGCGACGGCAATACCTATGCAGTCGGCTCGCAGCTTCAGAGTGCGTACACCGGCGCGAACATCGCAGTCACGCGCAGCTTCTGCGACAAGGACGGCAATGTGCTGAAGACGGAAAGCCTTGGCACCAGCTCCTACACCTACCGCGACCAGAAGTTCCTCATCACGCCCTATGAGGCGCCAGAGCCCGAGGAGCCGGACGACCCGTGGTACGACCCGGATACCGATCCGGACACCGACCCCGATACGGACCCGGACGAGCCGGGCGGCGGCATCGGCGACCCCTGGTGGTAATGCGCTTTTCAAAAATACTTTTTGAAAAGCGCTCAAACGGAAAACGCTTCGCTGGTTTTCCGTTTGAAAAAGGCTGCGTGATGCCACGCGCATAATTTGTGCGCTTTCGGCGCACAAATTCTACACTCGCATCACGTAAAATGTTTTGCGCGACGTACACGCCGCCGCGCAAAACGGATCTACATTTTATTCCGCCGTGCGCGGCGGAACTCTGCGAGGCTTTTACAAACAGCAGGCTCCCGCGAAAGCGGGAACCTGCTGTTTTTAAGTAATGAGTAAGAGTGAATAGTTAATACTATTTTCTGATTAAATTCTTTAATCAGAAAGGTTCCACCTTTGGCGTAACCGATTCCGTGATTTTGATAAAATCACGGAATCTCGTCTCATAATGATCTTCATATTAAAAACTTCCATTCCATGAATGAAAGTTTTTAATTGAATATCAGTATAAAAACAAGCCCGCGATCCAGCGAAGCGATCGTGGGCTTGAACGAAAAAACGGGCTTTTCCGTCGAAGGACACCGCGCTAGGCGTGGCGTCCTGACGTTAAAAGCCTGTTTTTGAGCGGTGCCGGCTGCGCTGGCGAATTGAAATCGTGCCGCGAAGCGGCACATCTCACTTCTTCACTATTAACTTTTACCTTTTACTTCGCGCCGCGCAGCGGCGTTTTTATAGCTCTTCGATATGGATGCGCACGCCCTGCGCGCGCAGGCGGCTTTGCAGCCGGGACACGTCCATCGCCGCAAAATCGCTTCCAAGCGCCGCGGCGGTCCCGGCGGCTTCGCCGGAGACGGCGCAGACCGGGATGACGCGCGTGACGTTCCACAGGTCATCCGCCGCCGAGAGGCAGCGCCCCGCCGTCAGAAGATTCGGCACAGACGGATGATAGAGCGTGTCAAGTAACCGATCACTCTTACCGATTGGATCATTGGTTGCCCTATGGGGCGACAAAAATGCGCCCTTGCGGGCGCATTTTTTATCCGAACAGCAGATACATCGTCAGCGGAATGGTGAAAAAGCTCAGAACAGTGCTGATGAAGACGCCGGAGGACGCGAGATCGGGGTCGCGCCCGTAGGCGTAGCTGATGAGGGTGGTATTGGTCGCGACCGGCATACACAGCGTCACCATCGTGACGCCCAGCATCAGCTGGTTTTGGATCACCAGCCGCAAAACCGCATACATCAGCAGCGGTACGACGACCATCTTCAGCGCGCACAGCACGTAAATGCGCCAGTTGCCGAAGATCTTCCGGAGGTCCATCTGCGCAAGTGAGCTTCCAATGACCAGCATGGCAAGCGGGCTCGTCAGCTCGCCGACGTAGCTGGTCGCCTTATACGCAAGCTCCGGTGCACGCAGCCCGGAGAGATAGAACACGTAGGCGAAGAGCGCCGCGATCAGGCACGGCTGCTTCAGCACCTTCCGCTCAAAGCGGAATTTGGGCGCGCCGGAAATGAGGCTCACGCCGTAGCTCCAGCACAGGAGCTGAAAAAAGAGTACGAACAGCGAGACATAGAAGATCGCACTCGCGCCGAACAGCGAGGCGACGACCGGGTAGCCCATAAAGCCGATGTTCGAGAAGATGAACATGAACTGGTACGTTCCGCGCTGCTCCTGCGGTGCGCGCAGCAGCCGGGGGAGCAGCAGACCGAGCGCGATCGTGCAGGCGTAGCAGCAGACGATCAGCCCGGTCAGCGCCAGGACCTCGGTGTTTGCGAGCAGATGCTCGCCTCGCAGCACCGACGAGACGATCAGCAGCGGATTTGCGACGTTGACCAGCAGCCGGGACAGCTGCCGGTTGCCCTCCGTGCTGAGTACGCCTGCGCGCGCGGCAAGATAACCGGTCAGGATGCTGAAAAACAGCACCGCCATTTTTTCGATCAACGCCGCAATGTCCATCGTATTTTCTTACGCCTGTGCGCCCGCAGCAGCTCTCGCCTCGCGGCACAGCGCGGTGATGTTTTCAAATTTCCCGGCAGCGATGTCCGCCTTCGGGCAGATCCAGCTGCCGCCGACTGCCTGAATAAACGGAGCGGAGACGTACTCTGCGATGTTCTGGGTGCTGACGCCGCCGGTCGGCACGAACTTGACGCCGCCGAACGGACCGGAGAGCGCCTTCATTGCCTTCAAGCCGCCGTAAACGCCGGCGGGGAAGAACTTCACGACCTTCAGCCCGAGCTTCATGGCAGCCATGATCTCGGTCGGCGTGACGCAGCCGGGCAGGACGGGGATCTCATGCTCGATGCACCAGCGGACGACCTCCTCGTCAAAGCCGGGGGCGACGATGAATTTTGCGCCGCAGGCGACGGCGGTCTTGCACTGCTCAAGCGTGATGACCGTGCCCGCGCCGACCAGGACCTCCGGGCAGCCCTCTGCGACCGCGCGGATGGAGTCGGCGGCTGCCGCCGTGCGGAAGGTGATCTCCATGACGTCCACGCCGCCGGCACACATTGCCTTTGCGGTCGGGACGGCGTCCTTTGCATCCTCGAGCACGACGACCGGGACGATGACCGAGCGTGCCATTCTTTCCATTGCATTCATGTTCTATATTCCTCCTTGATTTGCGGCGCTGTATGCGTGCGCGGATACGGCGATCTGCTTTGTTACGACATACAGGCATTTGACGTCTCTACAATAGCACAAATTTTCGCGGATGTCCACTGCTGCGGCGCGTTTTTTCATACAAAAAATCAAACGAACGCGCACCGCTGTGCCCGCAGTATGCAAAGGGTCCGCCGTTTGTATTTTGCGGATGGAAAAGCCCGAAATACGCCCGCGCTTTCCACGCTTTTCAAACTTTGGCGCGTGGATGCTTTGCTTGATGGGAACATGCGGCGTAGACTTCGCGCAAATTGGTGCTCTTTTTCTGCAAATTGACTTTCCTTTTGCGGCGAAGTCGATTATAATAAACCCGACTGAACAGGCGGAAGGCGCAGCCCGGCGGTATGGGGTACTGCGCGCCCGCCGCAGCGCTGCGCGCAAAACGCACGGCGCCGTAAGAATACAACACAGGGAGGATCCAATATGACGCAAATGGAAAAGAAGGACTTACAGCGTCTTGCGCTGAAGATCCGGATCGGCATTCTGGAGGAGCTGCAGGCGCGCGGCTTCGGACACATCGGCGGAAGTCTGAGCATCGCGGACGCATTGGCAGTCTTGTACGGCAGCGTGATGCGCTATGACGCGAAGAATCCGGCATGGGAAGAGCGCGACAAGCTCGTCTGCTCCAAGGGCCACGCGGGACCCGCCGTATACGCCACGCTGGCGGTAGAGGGCTTCTTCCCGTATGAGGATCTGAAAACGCTCAACCAGCCCGGCACGATGCTGCCGAGCCACTGCGACCGCAACAAGACCCCCGGCATCGATATGACGACCGGCTCGCTCGGTCAGGGCGCGTCGCTCGCAGTCGGCATGGCGATGGGTGACAAGCTCAAGGGGCTTGACAGCCGCACGTTTCTCATCGTCGGCGACGGCGAAGCGGACGAGGGGCAGGTCTGGGAGGCGGCAATGTTCACCGCCGCCAAGAAGGTCACGAATCTGACGTGGCTCATCGACAACAACAAAAAGCAGCTGGACGGCTATACGAAGGATATCCTCGAGCCGTTTGACTTTGAAGAGAAGTTCCGTGCGTTCGGCTTTGAGGCGATCACGATCGACGGCAACGACGTCGAGCAGCTCTACAACGCCCTGACGCGCGAGCCCATCGACAAGCCCATCGCGATCATCCTCGACACCGTCAAGGGCAAGGGCATCGCGGAGGTCGAAAACACGATGGGGAATCACAGCATGACGCCTCCGGCAGAGAGCTTCGTCCGCTGGCTGGACGAGCTGCACGCCGAGCTGGACGCAATGGGTTAAGGAGGGAAACAGCATGAAGACGATCTATACCGGTGAAAAAGACACCCGCCTTTACAAGAGCGTACTCGGCGAAGTGATCGGCGAGATCTTGAAAAACGACGCACGCGCGGTCTATCTGGATGCGGACCTGATGAGCTGCATCGGCACGGCGAAGCTTCCGTCGCAGACGGAGCGCGCCATCGACTGCGGCATCGCGGAGGCAAACATGGTCGGCATTGCGTGCGGTATGTCCGCAGTGGGCATGAAGCCCATCGTTCACTCCTTCGGTCCGTTCGCATCCCGCCGCTGCTACGATCAGGTGTTCCTGTCCGGCGCGTATGCAAAAAACTCCATCACGGTCATCGGCTCCGACCCCGGTGTGACGGCGGCGTTCAACGGCGGCACGCATATGCCGTTTGAGGATATGGCGCTCTATCGCGCGATCCCCGGCGCGACGGTGGTCGACGTGACGGATGTGACGATGCTCAGCGCCTTCCTGCGCCAGTTCCAGGACCAGCCCGGCGTCAAGTATCTCCGTGTCGGCAGAAAGGATTCCTATCCGGTCTATCCGGAGGATTATGCGTTTGAAGCGGGCAAGGGTGCGGTCCTGCGCGAGGGCAAGGACGCGGTCATCGTCGCCAGCGGCATCATGGTGCACGAGGCGCTCGAGGCTGCCAAGCAGCTGGAGGCGGACGGCATCGACGCGGCGGTCATCGACCCCGTGACGGTCAAGCCGCTCGACGAGGCGCTTATCCGCAGCTACGCGGAGAAGACCGGCTGCGTCGTCACCGCAGAGAACCACAACAAGATCGGCGGTCTGACCAGCGCGGTGCAGGCGGCGGTCTGCGGAATGCCGCTGCATTTCGGCTATGTCGCGGTCGAGGATGTCTTCGGCGAGGTCGGTCCTCAGCCGTATCTTCAGGAGCAGTTCGGGCTGACCGCCGCGCACATCGTGTCGGAGGTCAAGCGCTGCCTCGATCAGTAATCAGCAAACGCCGAAAGGAGCGGGCATATGAAAATCGTTGTGCTGGACGGCTATGCGGAAAATCCCGGCGATCTGAGCTGGGATGGGCTGCGGGCGCTGGGCGAGGTCACGGTCTATGACCGCACCGCCTATCAGGAATCGCCGCTGATCGCAGAGCGCATCGGCGACGCGCAGGTCGCGGTGCTGAACAAGACGCCGGTCTCGCGCGCGACGATCGACGCCTGCCCGAATCTCCGGCTGATCGCGGTCCTTGCCACGGGCTATAACGTTGTCGACTGCGCCTACGCGCGCGAAAAGAGCATTGCGGTCTGCAATGTCCCGGCGTATGGGACGGCTTCCGTCAGCCAGTTTTCCATTGCGCTGCTGCTGGAGGTCTGCCACCGGATCGGGCACCACAGCGACTGCGTCCACGCGGGACGCTGGGCGAGCAGCCCGGACTGGTGCTTCTGGGATGGCACGCCGATGGAGCTTGCAGGCAAGACGATGGGGATCATCGGCTTCGGGCGCATCGGTCAGGCGGAGGGGCGCGTCGCAAGCGCGCTCGGGATGCGGGTGCTGGCGTATGACCTGTATCCGAACGAGACCGGGCGCACGATCGCGGACTACGTGCCGCTCGACACGCTGCTGGCGCAGGCGGACGTTGTGACACTGCACTGCAATCTGACACCGGAGAATATGGGGCTGATCTGCCGCGAGACCATCGAAAAGATGAAGGACGGCGCGATCCTCATCAACAACGCCAGAGGGCAGCTGCTCGTTGAGCAGGATGTCGCCGATGCGCTCAACAGCGGGAAGCTCGCCGGAGCGGGGCTGGATGTGGTCAGCACGGAGCCCATCCGGGAGGACAATCCGCTGCTGCACGCGAAAAACTGCATTCTCACGCCGCACATCTCGTGGGCGGCGAAGGAAAGCCGCCAGCGCATCATGGACTGCACGGTGGAGAATGTAAGGGCGTTTCTGAACGGACATCCGCAGAATGTGGTCAATTAAAAAGCAAAGCGCCGCCGAAAGGCGGCGCTTTTCGTCACCCCGAAAGGGGTGACGCCTGTTTGCGCCCGGAGGGCGCAAGACCGCGCGTAGGGGCGGACGACTCTGTCCGCCCGACCGCGCCGAAGGCGCGGAACATTTTTCGTATTCACCGATGTGCCGTTGTAGTTGCGCGACCGCAA
>CAKTVN010000027.1 GCA_934623545.1 uncultured Oscillospiraceae bacterium | reverse complement strand
ATTCTGCCGTGCAGTGGGTCGAGGTAGCGACCATGCTCGCTTCCGGCATCGTGATCGATAAGGCGCAGCTCAAGGGTGGCAAGTACCGTCCGTGGATCATCATGGGCAGCGTTGTCTGCGCCGTAAGCACGGTCATTTTCTTTACGGATTTCCATCTGAGCAAGACGCTCTCCGCCATTATTTTTACCATTGCCTATTTCTGCTGCTACTGCGGCTACAACACCATGTGGGTCGCCTACCGCGCCCTGCTCAATCCCCTTTGCAAGTCGGCAAAGGACAGCGTCGTGATCACGACCTCCGCGTCGCAGATGTCCTCCATCGCGGGGCTCATCTTCAGCGCCGTCGGGGCAAGGCTTCTCTACGGGTTTGCCAGCATCCATACCGGCTACACCGTCTCCGCCATTGCGTATGGCTGCCTGATGGTCGTCTGTATGCTGATCGTTGCGCACCTCGTCAAGCCCTATGACCGCGCCGCGCCGGACCAGAATGCGCACAAGGTCACCGTGAAGGAGCTTTTTCGCGGCATCAACCGCAACACCATCGTGTTTTTCCTCGCCGTGACCTTCCGCGAGGCGGTCCAGACCATTTTCCCGACGCTTCTTGTCTATTATTTCACCTATACGATGGGTCATCCGGAATGGATGTCCGTTTATATTACAACGATCACGATCACGACTCTGGTCGGCTACTCCTTTGCGGATAAGCTGGCGGTCCGCTTCGGCAAGCGCACCATGTTCCTCGTATCCTCCCTTGTCTCGTGCGCGGCGCTGGCTTTGATCAATCTCACCGGCAATCTGACGCAGTTCCTTGCGCTGATCGTTGTGTATATGTTCTGCTCCATCTTCTCCGGCGCGATGATCCCCGCCTTCATGAACGACATCGCCGTCTTCAACGAGGCGAATTACGGTCTGCGCGGGCACGCCTTCAGCGCTGCCATCGGAGGCGGCGCGATCCGCCTGTCGCAGGTCGTCGGCGGGGCGCTCGCAAGCTTTGGGCTTCTGAGCATCGGCTACTCCGGAAGCGGAGTCATGTCCGAAAGCATCGCGCCGAAGGTCACGGGTCTCATGACCTGGGGCAGCGTTGTCGTCATCCTGATCAGCACCTGCATTTTCTATTTCTATCGACTGGATGACGCCACATTGGAGGACGCCTATCAGAAAACCGTACAGGATACAGCCGATACCTGATTTCAATACGATACATAGGAGGAACATCCATGCAGCTTCGTAAACTCTGGCTCAACATCAACGGCGCAGACCGCATGGTCGTCTGCGACCCCGAAAAGGACACCCTTGCCGATCTTCTGCGCCGCCTCGGTCTGACCGGCGTAAAGATGGGCTGCGGCATCGGCGTATGCGGCGTCTGCTCCGTCCTTCTGGACGGCAAGGTCGTCAAGGCGTGCGTCAAAAAGATGAAGTCCATCCCCGAATTTTCCAAGATCGTGACCATTGAGGGCGTCGGTACGCCGATGCACCTGCATCCGCTTCAGCAGGCGTTCATCACCTACGGCGGCGTCCAGTGCGGCTTCTGCATCCCGGGCTTTATCGTCTCCGCCTACGCCCTGCTCCAGCAGAATCTGAACCCGACACGCGAGGACGTGCGCGCGTGGTTCAAAAAGAATCACAACTACTGCCGCTGCACCGGCTATAAGCAGATCGTTGACGCAGTCATGGCGGCGGCAAGGGTCATGCGCGGCGAGGCGACCATGGAGGACATCCAGTTCCATGGCGAGGGCAAGCGCTATTACAATTCCAAGCTCCCGCGCCCGAGCGCGCTGGCAAAGGTCTGCGGCACCGCGGACTACGGCGAGGATGTCAGCATGAAGATGCCGGGCGGTACGCTCTATGTCGCGCCCGTCCAGCCGCGTGTCACGCACCACGCGAAGATCCTCAGCATCGACACCTCCGAGGCGGAAAAAATGCCCGGCGTCGTCCGCGTCATCACGGCGAAGGACGTCTACACCATCGGCGGCAACAACATGATCAACCAGTATGTCGCGCAGCCGCGCTCCAAGGTCACGCATCCGACGCGCCCGCTGCTGTGCGAAAAGAAGATCGTCCGCTACGGCGACATCATCGCCCTCGTCGTCGCGGATACCATTGAAAACGCCCGCGCGGCTGCGAAAAAGGTCCATATGGAATACGAGCAGCTGCCGGAATACATGAACGTCATGGACGCCTCCGCGCCGGACGCCATCCCCATTCTCGATGATTTCCCGAACGTCTACATCACGCAGCCCGTCCAGAAGGGCGGATTTGCGGACGATGTGCTTCAGGGATCCGCCTACAGCGTCGGCGGCGGCTTCAAGACCCAGCGCCAGCCGCATCTGAGCATGGAGGGCGACATCGTCATCGCCTATTACGACGAGGATGGCAAGCTGACCCTTCAGTGCAAGTCTCAGGCGATCTATCCGAACCTGATGGTCATCGGCAAGGGCATCGGCGCGGAAATGAAGGATCTGCGCGTCGTGCAGCACGGCGCAGTCGGCGCGAGCTTCGGCTGGAGCATCGACCCTGCCTCGTTCTGCCTCGCCGGCATTGCCTGCCGCGTGACAAATCACCCGGTCTGCCTCATCATGACATGGGAAGAGCACAACCATTTCTGCGGCAAGCGCACCTCCTCGTACACCAACAGCCGCCTCGGCTGCGACGAGAACGGCAAGCTGACCGCGCTGGAATATGATCTCGCAGTCGACCACGGCGCATATGTCGAGGGCGCCGACTCGATCATTTCCAAGTATATGCACTACGGCAACCCCTACGTCATTCCCAACATCACGGGTCTTGTCCGTATGGTCACCACCAACCACAACCACACCACCGCATGGCGCGGCTACGGCATCCCGCAGGTCAGCACCTCCATGGAGGCGCTGATGGATATGCTGGCGGAAAAGATCGGCATGGACCCGTTCGAGTTCCGCTATCAGAACATCTACCGTGACGGCGACATCACGCCCAACGGCGACAAGTTTGAGAACATCATGTACACCCGGATGTTCGATCTCGCGCGCCCGTACTACTATGAGTGCAAGGAGCGCGCAAAGGCGGAGTCCACGGACGCCATCAAGCGCGGCGTCGGCGTTGCACCGATGTTCTTCATTCCGCTCGGAAGCCCGAAGGATAAGGCTGAGGCGCGCATCGAGCTGAAGGAGGACGGTCGGTTCTATGTCTACAACACCTACCACGAGATGGGTCAGGGCGGCGACATCGGCTCACTCGCGGCAGCGCTGGAGGTCCTTGCGCCGCTGAATCTGAAGCCGGAGGACATCCAGCTCGACATCAACGACTCGCAGGACTGCCCCGACAGCGGCATTTCCGCAGGCTCGCGCAGCCACTTCATGAACGCAAGCGCCATCCGCGAGGCGGGAAAACTCCTGCTCGAGGGGCTCCGCAAGCCAGACGGCACCTACCGCACCTACGCCGAGCTGAAGGCGGAGGGGCTCCCCACCTCCTATCTCGGACACTTTGACATCACCTCCGAGAACTACGGTCGTGTGAGCTACAACACCGGCATGGTCACACGCCAGCCGCAGCCGATGACCGGGCTCTGCATCTCCGAGGTCGCGGTCGACATGAAGACCGGCAAGCCGAAGGTCCTGACCGTGAAGATCTGGGCGGACTGCGGCGTCATCGCCAACTACCTCTCCGCAGAGGGTCAGGCTTACGGCGGCGTCGCGCAGAGTCTCGGCTATGCGTACACCGAGGACTATGAGGACGTGAAGCGCCACGGCAACATCATCGGCGCGGGTCTTCCCTCCATCGACGACGTTCCCGACAAGATCGACGTTGTCTGGATCGAGGACAATCCCTGCAAAGCCGGTCCCTTCGGCTCGAACGGACTGTCCGAATGCTTCTTCGGCGGCGAGCACAATGCCTTCCTCAGCGGCATTTATGACGCGACCGGCGTGCGCATCTATGAGCTTCCCGCCTATGCGAAGAAGGTCAAGGAGGGGCTCGACAAGCTGGAGCATCATGAGCCGGTCGAATCGAAGCACTACTTCTTCGGCGAAGACTTCTATGACGCCTATGACGAAGCCATTGCAAATCCCGTTCCCGAGGATTGGCTTCAGCAGCTGATGGTACAGCTCATGCAGGACGCCAAGAAGGATGCCGCGAAAAAGCAGGCGGCAGCCGAGGCCGTGCACAACTCGGAACCCGACGCCGATCAGACTGGTATCGTAGAGCTGTAATTTCTGAAAGCGCCGGGCGGACACCGCCCGGCGCTTTGACACTTGGAGGAGCTTATGATCGAAGCCTATGACAGCACGCTCTCCCGCTGTCTTCAGGGAAAGAGCGCCCCGTGCGCGACTGCGTGCCCCTTCTCCCTCCCCATTCGCGAGTTTCTGGAAAAGCTTGCGCGCGGCAGCTTTGCCGCAGCGGCGCGGATGTACCGCAGCGCCGTGCTTTTCCCGGAGATCGCTTCGGCGCTCTGCCCGGCACCGTGCCGCGGCGCGTGCCGCGAGCAGGGCATGGACACGCCGGTCGATCTGCCCGCACTGGAACGCGCCGCGCGCACGCTTGCGCCGCAGCGCAGTGAAAATTACTATCTGCCGCCGAAGGCGCAGCGCATCGCCGTCCTCGGAGCCAGTCTCCCCGGCTGCGCGTTTGCCACGCGCATGGCGGAAAAGCAATATCTTGTCACCGTGTTCGAGCCATCCGACCGCGTCTGTCCGGAGCTGGACACGCAGCTGAGCCGCAGCATCATCGAAGCGGACGTTCTGCCTGCGCTGCAAAAGGGTCCCTGTACGCTCGAGTTCGGCACGCCCATCGACCCGGACGGGGACTACGCCGGCGCATTCGACCTGGTCTACGTCCCCTCCGGCACAACATATCGCCCGAAACCCAAAAATGTCCTTCGTGGGCGCTGCGGAGAGACCGTCGCCGCGTTCGCGGGCGCGCTCGCGGACGTTGCGGGCGCGGAATGGTTTCTGCGCACCGGCGAGCAGAAAAAGGACGCGCCCGCGCCCCTGCCCGTCCTCTCTCCCACAACGGAAGGCGCGCGGGAGATCGCAGCGCTCGACAAGGCCGCCGCGCGGCAGGAAGCGGTCCGCTGCAAAAAGTGCGACTGCTCCGCCTGTGTCGACCACTGCATCCTGCTTCAGCAGTACGGAGCCGGTCCCATCATGCTCGCAAACGACGTCGGGCTCGCCCTGAATGTTTTCCCGGAGACGCAGGCGCGCGCCGGGATGCGGCAGATCGGCTCCTGCACCGACTGCGGGCTCTGCCGCGAGGTCTGCCCGCAGGGCATCGACATCGGAAAATTCCTGCTCGCGGCGAGGACGGAGCTTCAGTCAAAGCGCCTGCTCCCGCCCGCACACCACGAATACTGGCTGCGGGATATGGCGTTTTCCAACGGTGAAGCCGCCTTCACCTGGATCCCGGAGCGTTGCAGCCATCTCTTTTTTCCTGGCTGTCAGCTCGGCGGCTCAGACCCGCGCTATGTGAGTCTCGCCCTTGAGCAGCTGCGTGAAAAGCTCCCCGGCTGCGGCATCACCACCCGCTGCTGCGGCGCGCCCGCCCGCTGGGCTGGCGACGAGGTTTTGTATCAGACGGAGCTGGACGCGATACGCACGCTCTGGGAGACGAGCGGCAAGCCGGTCATTCTGGTCGCCTGTCCGTCGTGTCTGCGCTATCTGCATGAGCAGCTTCCACAAATTTCGGCGGAACCCGTCTACGCCTATCTCGACGCGCCTGCGCCCTCCGCGCCGCTTGAGGCGTGCGTCTTTGACCCGTGCGCCGCACGGACGGACGCGCCGCTCCGGCAGCTGGTGCGCGAAAAATGCGCCGCAGCGGGCGCGGTGCTCTCGAAGCTTCCGCAGCGCGGCGACCGCGCGCAGTGCTGTAGCTGGGGCGGGCACGGCTACGCCGTAAACCCGCTCTTTACGAACGCGCAGGCAAAGCAGCAGGCGGCGCAGAGCACGCTTCCCTACATTGCCTACTGCGCAAACTGCCGCGATGTGCTGCGCCTGCACGGAAAATCCTGCTACCACGTGCTCGATCTGCTGCTCGGCATCAACGACGCGGAGCGCCTCCCGCCGACGCTCTCGGAGCGGCGCGAACACCGGCGCGAGCTGAAGCGGACGCTGTCGCATATCTGCGGACTTCCGTATGATACCGGAAAGGAGCCATCCCGAATGAATCTTCTCATGACCCGCGAGGTCGCGGAAAAGCTCAGCCGCGACCTCATCCTCGACGAGGACATCGAAGCCCTCATCCGCTACTGCGAACAGGCGCAGCAGTTCCTGCTCGACGAGCAGACCGGGCACCGCATCGGGCATCTCCGGCGCGGCTACATCACCTATTGGGCGGAATACGCACTGGAAAACGGCAGCTGGCGGCTCTATAACGCCTACAGCCACCGAATGCAGCTGAAGAACGACTGCGCCGTCAGTCCGGAGGATACGCCATGCGAAAGCTGATCTGCGCAAAGTGCAAGGTCCCGCTGGAGCCCAGAAAGGTGACCTTTCAATATCTGAAATACGAGGTTTATGAGGATCTCCCCTGCTGCCCGGTCTGCGGTCAGGTCTATCTGGACGAGGAGCTGGTCCGTGGACGGATGCACGACGCAGAGGTCGAGGTGGAGGATAAATGAGGATGAAAAACGGCTTTCTTGTATTCAGCGGCTTTCTCGGCAGCGGCAAGACCAGCATGATGATCACGCTCTCGAAGGAGCTGGAAGCACGCGGGCTGCCCGCCGCTACGATCTCGAACGATCTCGGCGCGCGCGGCTTTGTTGACACCTATTACAGCAAAGCCTGCGGCTGTGACGCGACGGAGCTGTCCGGCGCGTGCATCTGCTATCAGACCGAAAATCTGGTCGACCGGCTGCGGCGCGTGCTGGAAAGTGAGGGGCACGCCGTCGCGATGAGCGACATCCCCGGCTTTGGCGTCGGCGCGCTGGAGCACGTCTATCACAAGCTGAACGAGCACTATCCGAACGAGTTTACGTTGCTGCCCTTCACCGCCGTCACGGACCTTCGCTGCGTCCGGCAGCTTCAAACCGGCATGGGCGAATATCCCGAGGAGCTGCTCTACATCTTCCGCCGTCAGCTCGACGAGGCGGAGGTCATTCTGCTGAACAAATCGGACCTCATGGACGATGCCGAGCGCGACGACGCGCTTTCGTTCCTGCGCGAGGGCTGGAAGGACGCCGCCGTGTTCGCCGTCAGCGCCAAGACCGGCGCGGGCGTCGCGGACTTTGCGGACTATATTCTCGCGCACACGAGCAGGCTCCTGCACCCGGACCTCGCCTACGGCGGACCGGATTTCTGCGCCGCGATGGGGAAAATGGCGCAGTACGGGCGGCAGTTCTATGTCGAGGTCTGCTGCAACACCTTTGACGGCAACGCCTACCTGCGCGATCTCGCCGAAGCGATCCGCAAAAACATCTGCGCCGCAGGCGGACACACGCCGCATCTGAAGCTCTTTGCGATGGGGCCGGACGGAAGCTACGGCAAGCTCTCCGCCGTCGGAAGCAGCGGAGGTCTCACGCTCGACCACGCGCTGGATGCACCGGCGACGACGCTGCCGGTCGTCATCAACACCAGCGCTGTCTGCCCCTCCGCCGCGCTCAACCGCGCGATGGACGAGGCGATCGCCGAAACGGCGCAGCAATACCAGCTCGCCGTGACGACCTATATGACCGAATGCTTTGACGCCGCCGGTCCCGGGCGGCTTTGAGGAGGAATTATGGACGATCTCAAACGCTTTCTCGCCACCGGAAGCTGCTGCGCCGAGGCGCTTGTCCGCCTGGGCTTACAGCTGCGCGGAGAGGAAAACGAGCCGTTTGCGAACGCGAGCGCCGCGCTCTGCAACGGACTTTGGAGCCGCATGACCTGCGGCGCGCTGAGCGGCGGGACGATGCTGCTCGCCATGTTTGACAAGCGCAAGGCCTGCGAGGAAATGATCCCGGAGCTGACCGCCTGGTTCGACGAGACCTACGGCATGGAATATGGCTCCGTCAGCTGCGAGGACATCTCCGCCGGGCTGCGGCGCAAGCGCACGCTCTGCCCGGCGCTCATCGACGCGGTCGGTGAGAAATGCCTCGCCCTGCTGCGCGAATACGGACTTTATCAGGAGGAAACACCATGAAAATTGCCGTCATGCTCGCGCAGGAGCCAGTCGTCGCCGAGGATTTTTCCGCGGCAAAACGGCTTCAAATTTATGATGTACCGGACGAAGGCGGCGAGAGCACGCTCGTCTGCGACGTCGCGCGCGACTGTCTCGACGATGAGGCGCTCGCGCTGCGTATCGTCGAGGAGGAATGTGAAGCCGTCCTCTGCGGTCCGATCGAGGAGTCGCCCTTCATCATTCTTGCCGATCAGGGCTGCGTCACCCGCTATCTTGCCGCCGGGCTGCGTGCGCAGGAGGCGATCGCCAAAATGGAGGCATACGAGCTGGATATGATCCCGGATTTCATCGGTGGGACCGGCTGCCACTCCGGCGAGGGCTGCCATGAGCATCCCCACGATGAAGACTGACCCGGTCGTGCGCCGGACGCGCTCGGTCTGCCCGGTCTGCCTCGCGCCCATCCCCGCCGCGCTCGTCCAAACCGGCGCGGAGATATGGATGGAAAAGCGCTGTCCGGAGCACGGCGCCTTCCGCGTCCCGCTCTGGCGCGGAAAGCTCGATTACGGCGCATGGGTCTCCGGCGCGAAGGAGCTTGCGCCAGATGAAGGGCTTTCCTGCCCCGGCGCGTGCGGGCTATGCGCGGAGCATCAGCGCGCGACCTGCTGCTCGCTGCTGGAGGTCACGAACCGCTGCAACCTCCGGTGCAGCTTCTGCTTCGCGCACGGAGCCGAGCGTGATGCGCAGCCGTCTCTGGAATCGCTCAAATCGGCGGTCGCTGACCTTATGAAACGCTGCGGCAAGCCGCTTTTGCAGCTTTCCGGCGGCGAGCCGACCATGCGCGACGATCTGCCGGAGCTGGCACGCTACGCCCGCTCGCTCGGGTGCGAGCACATCCAGCTCAACACCAACGGCATTCGCCTCGCGCAGGAGCCGGACTATGCGCGGGCGCTTCGCGACGCGGGCGTCAGCATCATCTTCCTGCAATTTGACGCTCTGGACGACGCCGTTTATGAAGCGCTCCGCGCCCGCCCGCTTCTGGAGCTTAAAAAGCGCGCCATCGCCGTCTGCGACGCGCTGAAAATGGGCGTCACGCTGGTGCCGACCGTTGTGCGCGGCGTCAATGACGACCAACTCGGCGCACTGCTGCGCTTTGCCGCGGAAAATGTCCCCGCCGTGCGCGGGGTACACCTCCAGCCGGTCTCCTATTTCGGGCGCATCCCGAAGCGCCCAGACCCTGCCGAACGCATCACGCTCGACGAGCTGATCTGGATGCTCTGCGAGCAGACCGGTCTACCCGCCGACTGCTTCCTCCCCTCCCGCTGCGACCATCCCATGTGCGGCTTTCACGCGCAGCTGCTCGTCGAGCCGCACGGCGGCATCCGCCCGCTGCGGCGGGAAGCGTCGTCCGGCTGCGACACGACTGCGGCGCAGAACCGCGCCTATGTCGCCCGCCGCTGGGAGCGGCGCGACGAAGCCGAAAGCACTTCGGAGGGTGGCTTTGAGGACTTTATCCGCATGATGCGTCAGAGGAGCCTCACGCTCACAGCGATGGCATTTCAGGATGCGGAAAACTTGGACATTGAGCGGCTGCGCCGATGCAGCCTGCACGTTTATCACGATGGAAAGGTGAGACCGTTTTGCGCGAATTATCTTACTGCCATGCCGGAAAGCTGAGCCCCTGCCCGCCGGAGCTGCTGCTTTCGTATCTGACGCCCGGCGAGCGGATCGTCGAGATCGGCAGCGGCACAGGAATTTTGCTCGCGGAGCTGACCGCGCATGGCTTCCGCGCCGCCGGTGTCGAGCCGGATGTTGACCGCGTCGGGCTCTGCCGCGCAGCAGGGCTGACCGTCTTTCAGGGCGCGGCAGAGGCGCTTCCGCTCGAGGATGAATGCTGCGACTGCGCGATCATGGAGTGCGTCTACTCCCTCTGCGCGCCGAAGCCTGCGCGCGCGGAGCTGCTGCGTGTGCTTCGTCCCGGCGGGACGCTGCTGCTCGCGGACCTGTTCGCAGAGCAGCCCCTTCCGGCGGACGCGACGCGCGCCGCTCTGGTTGGACGCTTATCCACGAAAGCGCAGCTGGAGGCGGAATTTCAGCAGGATTTTCTTCTGACCGATTTTTGCGACCTGACGCAGTCGCTCCGCCAGTATCTGCTTCAGCAGATGCTCTTCGGCGGGGAATGCGCCCTCAGCGCGGAGGACCGCGCCTGCCTGCGCAGCGTCAAGCCGGGGTATGGATTATGGATCTGGAAAAAACGCTGACGCGTCTGCAACGCACGCTGCAATATGCGCGTACACACAGCCGGTTTTACGCCGCGCTGCCGGAAACGCAGCCGCAAACGCTTGCGGACTACGCCGCGTTTCCCATGCTCACGGCGGACGATCTGCTCCTGCACAGCACGGAGCTGCTCTGCTGCCCGCCCTCGCGCGTGCGGCGCATCGTGAGCCTTGAGACCTCCGGCACCTCCGGCGCACGCAAGCGCATCTTCTTTACCGAGCGCGATCTGGAGGCGACCGTCGATTTCTTCCATCACGGCATGGATGCCGTCTGCGCAGGCGCGAACCGCGTCGGCATCTTCATGCCGGGCACGAATCCCGACGGGCTCTGCGACCTGCTTTCGCGCGGCATCCGGCGCTTCGGCGGCGTGCCGCTGTACTACGGACCCATTCGTGACGCGGACGACTGCGCGCGCTGGTGTCTGGAAAACCGGGTCGAAACGCTGGTCGGGATCCCATCTCAGGTGCGCCGTCTGGCGCTGCTGCACCCGGAGCTGCCGGTTCAAAACGCGCTGCTCTCCTCGGACTACGTCTCCCCCGCACTCGCTGAGACGATCTCGCGCCGCTGGAATGCGCGCGCGCTCAACCACTATGGCATGACGGAGAGCGGCTATGGTCTCGCCGTCCAGACGGAGCCCGGCGGACCGATGCGTCTGCGCCCGGACGCGCTGCTTGAGACGCTGCCGGACGGCGAGCTTGTGCTCACGACGCTGGACCGCGAAGCCATGCCGATGCTGCGCTACCGCACCGGCGATCTCGGGCGGCTAGACCCTGATGGGACGCTCGCCGCAGTCTATGGCAGAAAAAAAGACCGCAGCGCGGTCTATTCTCTCGCCGCGCTGGACGATCTGCTCTACGGCGACGACGCCGTTCTCGACTATCGGGCAGAACTTTCGGGCGGCGCACTGACGGTAGAAATCCTCGGTGCGGTCACTTCCTCGCGTGAAGCGCTGGCGCAGCTCGGCTGCACGGTGCGCTTCGTGGAGAATATGCCATTTTGCAGCGGAAAACGAACGCTCATCCACACAAACGAGCAAAGCTCTGCGCTTTGACAGAAACGGAGGACGCAATTATGGAAGAACGCATCTGCGGACTGATCGTCGCCGCCGGGCTTTCCAGCCGGATGGGCTGCTTCAAGCCCCTTCTGCCGCTGCGCGGCAAGACGGTCATTGAAAATACGATCGATTCCATGCTCCTGTGCGGCATCAGCCCGGTCGTCGTCGTGCTCGGCTACCGCGGCAGAGAGCTCGAAGCAGTCCTGCGCAGCCGCTACCTCGCCGGGACCGTCATTCCCGTGTACAACCGCGACTTTACCTCGACGGATATGCTCGCCTCCATCCAGCTCGGCGCGGCGGCGCTCCCGCCGTGCAGCGCCTTTTTCCTGATGCCGGGCGATATGCCGGTCGTCACGAAGGAGACCTTCCTGACGGTCTGCCGCGCACGCTCCGGCGGCGCGCCCTCCATCACATTTCCGACGCTGGACGGCTATCGAAAGCATCCGCCGCTCATCGATCGCGCGTTCATCCCCGGCATCTGCTCCTATCAGGGACCGGACGGACTGCGCGGCTTCTGGCGGCTTCACGAGGACGCCATCACGACCGTCCCGGTCGACGACGCCGGCTGCTGGACCGATCTGGATACGTATGAGCAGTACCGCGCGTGCCTTCAGCGCGTCGCGGCAGAGACGGCATAGAGAAAGCATCTTTACAAAAGTAAAAAATCGCTTCTCTGCGCGCCATGTGCAGAGGAGCTTTGCTGTAGCTTCAGGACGCGCCGTATCTGATGGACACGGTGCGGGCGAATCTCGCGGAGCAGCTGGGCGAGGCCGGCATTTCGGAGCTTGCTGCCCGGTATGCCGAGGCATATGAGGGGTGCTACGACGCGGAGGAGCTGGAGGCGTACATCGAGGAGATCTGCGCGGACGCCTACGCGGGCATGGACCGGCTGCCGGAGGAGAAGACCCGCATCATCCAGAAAGCCGCCAAGTCCGCGCAGGAGGCGCAGCAGGCGGCAGAAAAAAAACGGCGGGACCAGAGGTCCGCCGGAGAAGTACAGCATGGT
>CAKTVN010000026.1 GCA_934623545.1 uncultured Oscillospiraceae bacterium | reverse complement strand
CCGTAGAATCGGGTTTCCGCATCGCACGCTATAGTATACGTATCGTTACGTGCGCGCCCGTTGAATATTTGACGTATGAAATTCGGGAAATTTCCGACCTTAAGGGGCTCGTAGGGGTCAATGCCCACATCGACGCGCATCCCTTGACCGCTCAAAAGAATGATAAATGATAACGAAAGGAGTGAGAGCACTGGAAGAGCAGAACGAAAAGAAAAAAAGCCTGAAAACCGCTGCGGTCGTCGGTATTGCGGCGCTTGCCGTGCTCTCCATTCTGCTGGCGGTGTTCATCAACTCCGTTGAAAAAAACCGCCATGAGACGATTACACTTCCGGATGCCTCCTCAGCGCCGTCCGCAACGCCCCAGCAGCCGGATAGCGCGCTGGAGGAGGATGTGTTCGTGCAGATCTCCGCAGAAAATGTCCAAAGCGTGCTTTCGGAGCTTGCCCGCCCGTCCGATTACCATCAGGTCCTGACGCTCACCACCTATGCCGGAGAAGCCGCCCGCGAGCAGCAGGCGGAGCTCTGGGTCAGCGGTGCGCATATGCTCATCCGTCTGAGCGACGAATACGCTGTCCAAAGCTATCTGACCGACGGCGAGATGCTCTACCTCTGGTACGGCGACGCAGACGACGTGACAGCGCTTCCACTGAACGCGGACACCGGGCGCGACGATCTGACGGGCGTCCCCACCTACGAGTCGCTGCTCGCGCTGCCGCAGGAGCAAATTCGCGACGCACAGTTTCTCTCCTTCTCCGAGCAGAACGACCTGCAATGCGTCTTTGTGGAATGCGCGCAGAACGACGTTCAGACGCTCTATTGGATCGCGCTGGACAGCGGTCTGCTTTACCGCTATTCCGCGCTCTCGGACGGTCAGCCATTCTATACCGTCCAGCAGACACAGCTGGAGCTTCTGACGGCGGATGACGAGGTCTTTGACAGTATTTTCGCCCTCCCTGACGGCTCGCAGCCGTTTTCTCCGGAAGCCTCCTCTGCGGATACGCAGCCGGAGCAGTAAAGCATGAGCTTGTCAAAAATTTTGACAAGCCCATTCTCTACATTAGAATAAATGCCGCAAACGTCAGCAGGACCGACAGCGTATCGTCCTCATCTCCGTCGATGAGCAGCAGCAGTAAGATCACCAGGATCAGCAGATCGCCCGTATCCATCCCCGCCGGAAGCAGCCCGCGCAGCGGATGTCCCACCTCGCAGCAAGTCGGCTGTTGATTTTCGCACGGCGGCGGACACGGCGGAGAAGCCGCCTCCTGCGGCTGCGCCACAGTGATGGGCGGCGCGGCGGCGCGCTCTTCTACGCGCATCCTCCGAAAGGAGCCATCTGCGTCCGGTATGTAGCGATTATACACGTAATTCCCCCTCATATCTGATGCTGGTCTCTGCGGCTGCGCAGCGCATAGCCCGCAAGATGTGAAAGCCTCGCCGCCTGCATGGCGCGGTCGATCTTCTCGCGCCTGCCGGGCTTGAGAAACGGCTTGAGCGCGTTGAGCAGATTCTCCTGCTTCTTCTCAAGCTTCCCTGCCTGCGTCAAAAGCTCCGCCACCGGCTGCGTGATCGCGCTGCCAAGTCCGGGCTGGATGGGCGGCTTATCCTCTGCCCTCGGTTCTGAAGCCGGCACGGTCGGCTGCTCCGGCGCAGCCTCGGGCGCACCGTCCTGCGGCGGCAGCTCCAGACCGAGCGATGTCGCGATCGAGAAAATCTGCTGCATCTGCTGCGGGTCGCGCAGCACCGCCTGTATCCGCTCTTCGAGTCCTTCCATCGCGTCCCCCCTACTTCCGATTGAGCTTCTCGACCAGTCCTGCTGCCTCCGGTGTCTGCATAACAGGCTCCAGAAGGCGCTTGACCGTCTCATAATCCCCTGTTCTGGCTGCCGTGGCAGCCTGACGCAGCGCGCTTCCGCCGTCACGGTTCAGCATTTGCAGAAGCTGCTTTCCCTCCTTCGAGCCGAGCACCTTTTTTACCTGCTCCGGCGAGAAGGAAACACCGCCGGGCTGGCTGTTTGCAACCATCTGCCCCACCCCTTTCCTACATTCGTCTATCCACATTCTATGCAGCGGCTGCGCCGCGGGTGACTGTTTTGAAAATTCTTGTTTTCTCTGACTCACACCGCTCCATCGGCAATATGTATGACGCCGTGGAGCTGGAAGGACCGGACATGGTCTTTCACCTCGGCGACTGCATCCAAGACGCAGAGGACCTCTTGAGCGCCTTTGACACCCTTGATATCACCTATGTCCCTGGCAACTGCGATTTTTATACCACCGCCGCACCGTCGCTCCTGCGCGAGGTCTGCGGCACGCGCATTTTCCTGACGCACGGGCACCTGTTCGGCGTCAAGACGGGGCTGACAAGGCTTTTGCTGGAGGGCAAGCGCCTCGGAGCGCAGCTCGTCCTCTTCGGGCACACCCACCGCCCGCTTCTGGAGCAGCGCGACGGCATCTGGCTTTTGAACCCCGGCTCCTGCTCTGCTTCCAGCGGAAGCTACGCCGTCGTCGACCTTGGCGCTGGCGGCTTTGAATGTGAACTGCGGGAAATTCGCTGAATTTCTATTTTCATATCCTGTATCCTGATTTCGGAGGCTTTTATGTTACTTGCAATCGACATTGGCAACAGCAACATCGTCATCGGCTGCATGAACGGCTTGCAGATCGAAAACGAATTCCGCATTGCGACCGATCTGGTCAAGACCTCGGACCAGTACTGCATCGACCTGAAAAACGTCCTATCCCTGTGTGACACTCCGGTCGAGCGCATCGAGGGCGTCATCATCTCCTCGGTGGTCCCGCCGCTGCTCAATTCCTTCCGGACCGCCGTCATGAAGCTGACCGGCAAGCGTCCCATGGTCGTCGGTCCCGGCATCAGGACCGGGCTGAACATCCAGATCGACAATCCCGCGCAGATCGGAAGCGACCTTATCGTCGCCGCCGTCGCCGCGCTGCGCGAATACCCGGCTCCGCTCATGATCGTCGACATGGGGACCGCCACCACCATTTCCGTCATCGACCGCAGCCGCACCTACATCGGCGGCTGCATCTGCCCCGGCGTGCGCATCTCCGCCGAGGCGCTGACCTCCCGCGCGGCACTTCTGCCCGGCATCAATCTTGACGAGCCGAAGCGCGCCATCGGACGCAATACCATGGATTGTATGCGCAGCGGCATCATGCTGGGCGCGGCTGTCATGCTCGATGGACTCATTGACCGGATGGAAGAGGAGCTCGGCGAAAAAGCCACCGTCATTGCGACCGGCGGCATCTCCAAATTCGTGATCCCCATGTGCCGCAAGGAGATCCTCTACGACCGGAACCTGCTGCTCAAGGGTCTTGCCATCCTCTACGAAAACAACCGCAGATGAGCGCGGGACGATCTGCGCGGACAACTGCCGCCTATGCGCCGGACCGCACCTTCCTGCCTCATCCTGCGCTGAAAAGGCTCCTGAAGGAGCTTCCGACGCCGTTTTATCTCTACGACGCACGCGGGCTGCGCGCTGCCGTGCACAGCGTCTATGACGCGTTTTCGTGGAATGAGGGCTTTACGCAGTATTTCCCGCTTCGCCTGAACGCATCGCCCGCGATTCTGAGCCTTTTGCGCGAGGAGGGCTGCGGCGCGCTGTGCGACAATCCCTCTCTGCTTGCCCGGGCAAAGCAGTGCGGCTTTGCGCCCGAAAAGCTCTTGTGTACCGCGGCTGCCGGCGCAGAGGACTGCGCCGTGATCCTTGACGGTGCATATGACCTTCCGGCAGCGCCGCCTTCCGAGGCGCTGCTCCGGTTCAATCCCGGTGGGAAGCTATCTCTGGACGGGCGCGTCCTCGCCTCGCTCGACCGTGTCCGGCTCGGAATGCCGGAAGTGGAGCTTCACAGGCTCGCCGCGCAGCTGCGCCTGTTCGGTACGGCGCAGATCGGCTTGAGCTTTCAGGCGCTGTCCGGCGACCTTCGTCCGGAGTATTATCCGGCGGTCGCGAAGCTTCTGTTTGAGGCGGCGCTCCGCCTTTCGAAGGAAACCGGCATTCCGGTCGCCTCCTGCTGCCTTGGTGACGGGCTCGGTGTCTCCGGAAGACCGGAATTTCCCCCGCCCTCGATCGCCGAATGCGGCGCACGCATCCGCGCGCTTTACGATTCGCTGCTCACACCGAACGGGCTTGGAAAGGTGCGGATAAAGACCGCGCTCGGTCGCCACCTCATCGCGGAGCACGCGATCTTCGTAACGTCCGTCCGCGCAGTCAAGCAGCGCACAAAGCCGCTGCTTCTGGTCGACGCCGCCGGGAGCCAGTTCTCAGACATGGGTCCGCTCGCGGGAAAGCATCACATCAGCGTCGCCGGGAAAGCCAGCGCGGACGGGCGCATCGTCTGCGATGTCGCCGGATGCCAGAGCGAAGCCTATGGCTATTTCGCCGAGGGCTGCATTCTTCCGCCGGTGCGTCCCGGAGACGCGCTCGTCTTCCACACGGCGGGAGCGGTCGCCTCCGGCTGGACGCCGGGAAGCGGCTTCCCGCCCGCGGCGCAGTATCTCCTGCGCGAAGACGGCAGCGTCGAGCCGATCGAAGGCTGCTTCACAGCATGGTAAAAAACAGCAGCACGCACGCCGTAAACCCGACGCCGATGGCGCAGGAGACCGCAAGCTCCACCGCCGTCAGCAGCCGCTCCCGGCACAGCTTCGCGCGCAGGCGGCGTTCGGCGCGGCAGCTGTAGCCCTCATAGTCAAAGCCCGCCGTGCGGTATTGCTTCAGCTCGATCACATTGTTTTCATATGTCACGGTACATACCTCCCATCTGTTCATGTCTCTATCATACAGCATGGTATGTACAATAAATCGGACTTTATATGCAGAAAGGAGTTTTTATGGACATTTTCTACATTCCCTCTACCGGTGGCGGTCAGCTGCACTGCCGCAAATGGCTGCCCGAGTCGCAGCCGAAGGCGATCGTTCAGATCGTACACGGCATCGCCGAGCACATCGGACGCTACGACCACTTCGCGCGCTTTCTGAACGCGCACGGCTATCTCGTCGTCGCCGAGGACCACATGGGGCACGGCGGCTCGATCACTGGCGGCGTACAGGGCTACTTTGACGGTGGTTGGATGAATGCGGTCGCGGACGTCAAAGCGCTGCACGACCGGACCGCGCTCGAGCATCCGGGACTTCCGTATATCTTCCTCGGGCACAGCATGGGCTCGTTCCTCCTTCGGACGTATCTCTATACCTATCCGTCGGATCTCGACGCGGCGATTATCTCCGGTACCGGCTGGGAGTCCCCCGCGACGCTCAAGGCGGGTCTGCTCGTCTGCAAGCTCGAGGAAAAGCGCCTCGGCGAAACAAAAACCAGCCCGGTCATCAACTCCCTCATCTTCGGCGCGTACAACAAAGCCTTCAAGCCCAACCGCACCCCGGACGACTGGATCTGCTCGGACCCCGCCGTCGTGGACAAATACGAGGCGGATCCCCTCTGCGGCTTCTCTGCGACCGTCGGTCTGGCGCGCGATATGCTGACCGGCATCCGCATGAACGAGGAGCCGACCAATCTGATGAAGATGAACAAGGCGCTCCCCATTCTCTTCGTCTCCGGCGGCAAGGACCCCGTCGGCGGGATGTCCAAGGGCGTCCTCGCCTGCATCGACGCGTTCAAGCGCAGCGGTATGCGCGACATCACCATCCGCATCTATCCAGAGGGACGGCATGAGATGCTCAACGAGGTCAACCGCGAGGAGGTCTACGCGCACATCCTCGAGTGGCTCGACCAGCGCTGAGGGTGTCAAAAAGTTTTTTTACCCCCTCTCAAACGCGATTCGCTGCGCTGCCATCGCGTTTGAAAAGGCTGCGTGCCACTGTGCGCATAATTTGTGCGCCTTTAGCGCACAAATTCCACACTTGCGGCACGTAACGTGTTATGCGCGACGTACACGCCGCCGCGCATAACTGATTCACATTTTATTCCGCCGTGCGCGGCGGAACTCTACGAGGTCTTTGATAAAAGCTCCTCCGCACCGGGTGGTGCGGAGGAGCTTTCAGCGCTTATATAAAGGGCAACACCGCACAATTCGGCAAGCGGATTCGGTGAGAGATTTTTTTGTCAGGTCAAGGCTTGAAAAGTGGAGGAATACTGTATGCACCCGCAAGGGGCATTCCGCATCCGTAAGGCTCCGGCGCCCCTGGCGTCTGCGCAATATTTCAAACTTTTCAAACCGCAGAATTGGTGAAAAAGATCCGACGAAGCGCGAAGACGCTATTGTGCGGTGCTGCCAAAGATATTTTGCAAAACAGCGTTACTTTTCCGCCTCTTTGATCCAGCTATCCAGAAACCGCATCTGCTCCTCCGTGTGGAACCAGTGCTCGCCGCCCGGCATGACCGTCAGCTCTGCGCCCGTGTGCGCCGCAAAGGCGAAGATCGTTTCCCGCGACGTCAGCTCGTCCGTCTCGCCGTACAAAATGTACGTCGGGACGCGCCAGCAGATGGGATGCTCCCGCACATAGCAGAGATAGTCCCACGACAGGCGCTCGCCGAAATCCGTTTCGATCTCGCGCTTTTTCGCAAGCTCCCCTTCCGTGACGTTTGCCCAGCGCATCATATTGCCGATCAGCTTTTCCATATCCACGACAGGCGAGATGAGATATGCCTTGCCCACATCGCCTTCCCCGAGCGCGGACATGGAGAAGAACGCCCCGATGCTGTTCGCGATCAGCGTGACCGCGTCATAGCCCGCGCGCCGCGCCGCAAAAAATGCAGGGAATTCCGTTTTTGCCTCCCACGGGCTCTGCGCCTTATAGTCAAAGCCGATCACGTCGCATTCCGGGAAAAGGGACCGATAGTGCTCCGCCTCGGCGGCGGAGCCGCCCTTTCCGTGTACATATACCACCAGACGCTTCATCGCTTGTTCCCCCGTTTTGTGCCTGTTCTTAGGGTGTATCCGAAAACTGGTGATGTGACCGGCAGCGAGGAATTTTCGCGCTGGCAAGGATTTTTTCACAGGAATGCTGACGTATTTCAAGGAAAAATGGCGCGGCGCAGCACGAAAAGGTCCGCTGTCCGGGTGCATTGGCAGTTGGAAGAATACACCCCTAGTCCCCATCATAGCAAAATACTTCCAGAAAATCAATTCCGTGCCGCCCTTCGGCGTAATACTATTTTCTGATGAAATTCTTTAATCAGAAAGGTTCCGCCTTTGGCGTAACCGATTCCGTGATTTTGATAAAATCACGGAATCTCGTCTCATAATGATCTTCATATTAAAAACTTCCATTCCATGAATGAAAGTTTTTAATTGAATATCAGTATAAGGTGTTTTTTCCGATGTACACGCCATCGGAAAAAACAGATTGACATTTTTTCGCGCCTGCGGGCGCGAACGCTGCGAGGCTTTTTACTTTTTGCCCGCATAGCGGGCGGAGCGGGTCCTGGCTCTCCCTCTGGGAGAGCTGTCAGCGAAGCTGACTGAGAGGGCTTTGCGGACTTTTGTGTATGGTCGTTGTTTCCCCTCTCCGTCCTCGCTGCGCTCGGACACCTCTCCCGGAGGGAGAGGCAAGGAACGATTGCACGGTGCAGCAAAATGATGCAAAAACAGGCGCAGCGGAGCATCCCGCCGGGTCTGTTCGCTGCCGCAAAGCGCCCGCCGCCGATGCGGCGGGCGCTTTTTGCGCTTTGCGAAACGGTTTGTATTGTATCGCGGCAAAAGCTATGATATAATATTTCTGATTTGCATGATTTTGGGGTGAGGGCAATGCGGCTTGGAGATTTGAAGATCACGGGGCACACCGTACTCGCGCCGATGGCGGGCGTCACGGACTGGGCGTTCCGCACGGTCTGCGCCGAGCTTGGCGCGGCGGTCACAGTCACGGAGATGGTCTCCTCCCGCGCGCTGGTCTATCAGGACAAGAAGAGCCGCGCCCTCCTGCGCCGGACGCCGCTGGGCGTCTGCGGCGCGCAGATCTTCGGAAACGACCCTTCGATCATGGCAGACGCCGCGGCGCTCGCGCTGGAGGCTTCCGGCTGCGACTTTCTGGACATCAACATGGGCTGCCCGATGCCGAAGATCGCCGGAAACGGCGACGGCAGCGCGCTCATGCGCGACCCGGAGCTCGCCGCGAAGATCGTAGAAGCAGTCGTACACGCTGTTTCTGTCCCCGTAACGGTCAAAATGCGCAGCGGCTGGGACAAGGGGAGCATCAACTGTGTCCAGCTGTCGCAGGCTGTAGAGGCTGCCGGGGCGGCGGCAGTCTGCATCCATGGCAGGACGAAGACAATGCTCTATTCCGGCATTGCCGACTGGGACTGCATCCGCGCCGCGCGCGAGGCGGTCCGCATCCCCGTCGTCGCAAATGGGGATATTTTCGACGCCGAAGCCGCCCTTCGCTGCCAAAAGCGCACCGGTGCGGCGCTGTACATGACCGGACGCAGTGCGTTTGGAAACCCGTGGGTCTTCGGGCAGATCGAAGCAGCCCTGTCCGGACGTGAGATTCCGGAGCTGCCGCCGCTTGCGCAGCGGATGGACGTCGCGATGCGGCAGTTTACGCTCGCGTGCGAGGACCGGGGCGAGCACATCGCCTGTCTCGAGGCGCGCAAGCATCTGGCATGGTATCTGCGCGGCGTCGCGCACAGCGGATATTATAAAGAGAAAATTTCCTCCATCTCGACGGTGGAGGATGTGCAGGCGATCGTGAAGGGCATCCGGCGCGATCTGCGGTAAGGATTGAGGAAGAGCATGGAAATTCAGGAAGAAGCCCTTGTCCGGCGCGCCGCGTCCGGGGATGACAGCGCCTTTGAGCAGCTGCTGCTGGCGCACCAGAAGCAGGTCTACAACCTCTGTCTGCGCCTGAGCGGGAGCGCCGAGGACGCGTTCGACCTGTCGCAGGAGGCGTTTATCAAGGCGTGGCGCGCGCTTGCGCAGTATCAGTTTGAGGCGGAATTCTCCACCTGGCTCTACCGCCTGACGCGCAACGTCTGCATCGACCATCTGCGGCGGCGCAAACGCCAGAGCACCGTGCCGCTCGAAACGGAGCAGGACGGCGAGCTGCTCGAGCTGCCGCTGCCCGACAGTGCGCCCGGTCCGGAGGAGCGGATGCTGCATGAGGAAAAGCAGCGCATCCTTGCCGAGGCGATGCAGGCGCTGCCCGAGGATCAACGCGAAATTCTGGTGCTGCGTGTGGTGAACGATCTGCCCTATGACCGGATCGCGGAGATTCTGGACCTTCAGCTCGGGACCGTCAAGTCCCGGCTCGCGCGGGCGCGCGTGCAGCTGAAAAAAATTCTCGCAAATGGGAACCACGCGAATTTGTTTTCGTCTAATGTAGACGGAAAATAAAATTGGCGAAAGTCGGGGTGAAGAAGCATGAACTGCGAACAGGCGCTCGCCGCCATCAGCGCAAGGCTGGATGGAGAGCTGAGCGAAGCGGAATCGCGCGAGCTGGACGCGCATCTGGCATCGTGCGCCTCCTGCCGTGCGCTGGCAAAGGAGCTGACGGAGCTGGAGGCGGGGCTGGATCTGCTTCCCATGAAGGAGGCGCCGGACACGCTCGTCCCGGGCGTCATGCGCGCCATCCGCGCAGAAAAATCACAGAGATCACAGAAAAAGAAAGCGCCGCACCGCACGGCGTGGCTCATCGCGGCGGCTGCCGCGATCGCGCTGCTGCTCGGCGCGGCGGGCATCATCGAGCTGCCGGGCTTCCGGGGGAGGGGACACGCCTCCGTATCCGTCGGAGACGCGTTCAAAACGCAGCAGACGGCGGAGGAATACGCCGCCCAGCTCGCGGAGGAGCGCGGCTGCGCCGTGCTGCTCATCCGCGACTGCCCGGACGGCATCGAGGCGCTGAACGGTGCGGAATGTGAAGCCTCCCACGACGGGATGCGGTTCTACACCGTACCGGTGGAGGTCATGGACGCCGTTATGACCGCGTGGGGACAGGTCTATCCCATGGAGGTCTACGCCCCACAGGAGCAGCCGGCGCAGGAGACCGGCACGGCGTGCATCCTGATCTGCCCGTAGCCAGAGCCCTTCGGAGCATATTCATGGGACCCTCCCGCCGCTTCTGTCTGCGCGGCGCAGACAGGCGGCTGAGAGGTTTCTTTTCTGTCTGACGAGCTTTTTTCGCGAAGGGACTGCTTAAAACCGCTTTTCTCCGGGAAAATTCACAAAAAAGTCTTTTCTTTGTGCGCCGGATTTGGTATAATATCGGCACACAGGACACCCATACGCGCGCCCTGCGCGCAGAGACCGAGGAAGAACTATGGCAAAGCTTTACTTCAAATACGGTGCGATGGGCAGCTCGAAAACCGCCACCGCGCTCATCACCAAATACAACTACGAAGAGCGCGGCATGAAGGTCTGGCTCATCAAGCCCTCTGCCGACCGGCGCGACGGCACCTTTACGCTCAAAAGCCGCATTGGGCTGACCGCCGAGGCGGAGTCGATCGCGCCGGAGGTCGATCTGCGCGAGCTCTACCGCGAGCGCCCGCGCGCCGACGTCATCATTGTCGACGAGTGCCAGTTCATGACCGCCGATCAGATCGACCAGCTCCGCTGGCTCGTCGACCGGGAGGACCTTCCGGTGCTCTGCTTCGGGCTGCGCACCGACTTTCGGACGCAGCTCTTCCCCGGAAGCCGCCGCCTCTTTGAGCTCGCCGATTCAATCACCGAGATCAAGACCATCTGTGACTGCGGGCGAAAGGCGACCACCAACGCGCGCATCAGCCCCGACGGCTATGTGTTGACGGAGGGCGATCAGGTCTATCTCGGCGGCAATGACAGCTACATCGCCATGTGCCATAAATGCTATCAGGATTATATTTCACAACACAGAAAGGTGGAACTTCTCCATGGAACTGAAAGAGATTCTCAGTAAGGTCGATCATACGCTGCTCGCGCAGACTGCGACGTGGGACCAGATCCGCGCCATCTGCGACGACGGTATGAAATATCACACCGCCTCCGTCTGCATCCCCGCCTCCTATGTAAAGCAGGCGAAGGACTACGTGGGCGAAAGGCTCGCGATCTGCACGGTCATTGGCTTCCCAAACGGCTATGACACCACCGCCGCAAAGTGCTTTGAGGCGACCGACGCAGTAAACAACGGCGCGGACGAGGTCGACATGGTCATCAACCTCGGCTGGGTCAAGGACTGCCGCTGGGATGATCTGCTTGCAGAAATTCATGCGGTCAAGGACGCCTGCCACGGCAAGCTCCTGAAGGTCATCATCGAGACCTGCCTGCTGACCGACGAGGAAAAGATCAAGATGTGCGAGATCGTCTCCGCCTCCGGCGCAGACTATATCAAGACCTCCACCGGCTTCTCGACCGCCGGCGCGACCTTCCACGATGTGGAGCTGTTCGCGCAGCACGTCACGAACGGCGTGAAGATCAAGGCGGCGGGCGGCATCTCCTCCCTCGCGGACGCGGAGAAGTTCATCGAGCTCGGCGCGTCGCGCCTCGGCACGAGCCGCATCGTCAAGCTCGCCAAGCAGCAGGAAGCTGCAAATCAGTGATCAGAAAGGAAACGGAGAACATGGCTGATTACCCGACCCCTCATATCAACGCTCGTCCCGGCGATTTCGGGCAGACCGTTCTGATGCCCGGCGACCCGCTGCGCTCGAAATTCATCGCGGAGCATTTTCTGACCGACCCGGTCCTCGTCAACAACGTCCGCGGCATTCAGGGCTATACCGGCACGTATGACGGCGTGCGCGTGTCCGTTATGGCATCCGGCATGGGAATGCCCTCGATCGGCATCTATTCCTGGGAGCTGTACACCATCTTCGGCGTGGAGAACATCATGCGCATCGGCTCTGCCGGCGCACTGGCAGACAGCCTTCAGCTGCGCGACATCGTCGTCGCGCAGGGCGCCTGCACCGACTCCGCATGGGCGGGGCAGTATCATCTGCCCGGTACCTTCGCACCGATCGCGGACTATCATATGCTCCGCACCTGTACGGACATCGCCGAGGAGATGGGCGCACGCTATCAGGTCGGCAATCTGCTCTCCTCCGACCGCTTCTACGGCGACGAGGGCGGCGTCCCAGACGCGCTCCACGCGAGCCTGAACTGGAAGAAGATGGGCGTCATGGCGGTCGAGATGGAGGCTGCCGCGCTGTATATGAACGCCGCGCGCTGCGGCAAGCGCGCGCTTGCAATCTGCACGATCTCCGACCACATCCTGCGCCATGAATACTGCACCGCCGAGGAACGGCAAAATTCCTTCACGCAGATGATGGAGCTTGCGCTGCGCACTGCCGTAAAACTGGAGAAATAACAGAAAAGTGCGCCGCATTGCGGCGCACTTTGTGCCCGAAGGGCGCCGAGCCGCGCCCGGAGGACGCGGGTTCGTCACCCCGGAGGGGTGACGCCGCATCCGTGCCGCAGGCACAGGGAACGCGCCCGAAGGACGCGGGAGATTTTTCAACCCCGCTTTCTTTCTCGTATGAGAAAGAAAGCGCCGTTGACGGTCGAAAGAAAGAATACCAAAGGGGGATT
>CAKTVN010000025.1 GCA_934623545.1 uncultured Oscillospiraceae bacterium | reverse complement strand
GTCTCACCGCAAACACGGCACCTCCGGTGAATCCGGAGACAGCCTCCCGCATCCTCAGGATGCGGTTCCCCGCGCATTTCATGCGCGGATAAGGTGTCACCCTTCGGGTGACAAAGCTTATGCCGCTTTCGCGGCATAAAAGCCCTGCGTCCTTCGGGTGTGGTCCCACGCGCACTCCGCGCGCGAAAATTTTCTTCCCTCCGGCAAGCCGACAAAATCCTCCCGCGCCTTGTGCCACAATGGGCGAAAGGAGGATGAGAATATGGAGATCGTATCCAAATGCGCGCTCGCCGCAGCGGCGCTTGCGCTGCTGCTTTCGCTTCCGAACGCCCGCGCGGCAGCATCGGAGGCGTCGCACCCAGCATATCTCACGGGCTTCCCGGACGGGACCGTGCGCCCCGAGGCGCCGCTCACGCGCGAGCAGCTCGCGCAGGCGCTCTGGCGGCTTTTGCAGGAAGCGGCGCGCGAAGATCTGACCGCGCCGACCTGTTTTTTTGACGTTCCGCCATCGCGCTGGTCCTATGAGGCGGTAACGGCAATGGTGAATCTCGGTGTGCTCTACGGCACGGGCGACGGCGCGTTTTCGCCGGAGGCGGGCGTGAGCGGACCGGAGCTTGCGGCTGCGCTCATGCGCATTTCTGCGTCTGAGGAGGCGACCGCCGCCATGCCGGAGGTTTCTGCCGGATGGGCGGCGCAGGCGCTGAGCTTCACGGAGGGGGACGGCTGGGTGATGGGCTTTGATGGGGAACGCTTCTGCCCGGACAAGCCCCTGACGCGCGCGGAGTTTGCCGCGATCTTCAACCTGCTGCTCGGGCGCGCGCCGCGAGCTGTGGACGATCTGATGGTCGGAATGCCGGTCTGGAGCGATAACGCCGACAGCACGGCGGAATATTTTCTCGCCATCCAGGAGGCGGGGACCGACCATACTGCCTGCACGGCGGACGGCGGCGAGCGGTGGACCGGGCTCGGCTGAGGAGCGTGCAACAGGCGTGCAACAAAGCTTGGAAAAGCGCGCGGCGCGCGTGCAACCCCCCCTTAAAATGACGCGGTTTTGAAGCGATTTTTTCGCGTTGCGGTAGATTTTTACGCAAAAATCCGTTATGATGGCTTTACCATCATTTGAAATTTCGAACGGAGGGACTTCTCATGAAAGGAATCATTCTCGCCGCGGGGAAGGGAACGCGGATGTATCCCATGACACTCCCGGTCTGCAAGCCGCTGATCCCGGTCTATGACAAGCCGCTGATCTACTACCCGATGGCGGTGCTGATGCAGGCGGGCATCCGGGACATTCTGATCATCGTGCCGCCGGATGAGATGTATCCGTTTATCAAGCTCTTTGGCGACGGCTCGGAGCTGGGGCTGAACCTGTCGTATCGCATCCAGAAGGTCCAGTGCGGCATTGCCGACGCATTCCGCATCGGCGAGAGCTTCATCGGAAGCGACGAGGTCTGCCTGATCCTGGGCGACAATATTTTTTACGGCGACGCGCTTTCGCAGAGCCTGAGGCAGGCGGCGGAAAACCGCGATGGCGCGACGATCTTCGGATATTACGTCGACGACCCGCGCCCATTCGGCGTGGTGGAGATCGACGACGAAGGACGTGCCCTGTCGATCGAGGAGAAGCCGGCGCAGCCGAGGTCACATTATGTCGTGCCGGGGCTTTATTTCTATGACGCGGACGTGACGAAGATCGCAAAGGAGATCCAGCCCTCTGCGCGCGGCGAGCTGGAGATCACGGCGGTCAACAATGTCTATCTGGAGCAGAAACGGCTGCGGGTCGTGCGGCTCGGCAAGGACTTCACGTGGCTCGACGCGGGAAGCGCCCAGAGCCTTCTGTGCGCGGCGAACACGATCAGCGAGATCCAGAGCCGGACCGGACGGCAGGTCGCCTGCCTGGAGGAGATCGCCTGCGACATGGGCTACATCACGCAGGAGCAGCTGCTCGCGCGCGGCGAGGAGCTGCGCAAGACCGCCTACGGCGCACACATTCTGCGCCGCTGCGGGCAGAATGCGTAGGAAATGAACATTTTCGTAAATTTTTCGATAATAGCGAAAGAAGAAAAGTTCTGCTTTCCGGACGACGTGCGGAAACATCGCACTTGTTTTGTGCAAAATTGTTGAATTGTTGTAAAATTGCATGAAAATTCAGCCATCTCTTCGTGAAAATCAACAAAAGTGGAATCTTGTATTCTACGGACGAAGTATGCTATGATGAGTCCGTAAAAAGCTGCGCGAAGCGCGCAGTGAAAACGAGAGAGGAGCTTTTCCATGGAAAAAAGATTTCATCTGAAAGAGCGTGGAACGACTGTCCGCACCGAAATTATGGCGGGCATCACGACGTTCATGGCGATGGCGTACATCCTGATGGTCAACGCAGGGATGTTCTCCAACCCGTTCAATGACGGCACCGATGTGCTCGGCGTCAGCTACGGCGCGATCTACATTGCAACCGCGATCTCCGCCGTCATCGGCACCGTCCTGATCGGTCTGCTGTCCAACCTGCCGCTGGCGCAGGCATCCGGCATGGGTCTGAACGCCTACTTCGTCTACACCGTCTGCGTCGGCATCGGACTGAGCTACGCCAACGCGCTGGTCATGGTCCTGGTCGACGGCATCGTGTTCGTCCTGCTGACGGTCACGGGTCTTCGCAAGATGATCTTTGACGCCATCCCGCAGTCTGTCAAGGTCGCTATCTCCGCCGGCATCGGTCTGTTCATCGCCTTCATCGGCATGCAGAACGCCGGTATCGTCGTCATCAACTCTTCTACGCTCGTCAGCCTCGCCTCCTTCAACGTCTTCTCCGGCGGCGTGACCTGGGCGCAGATTTTCCCGATGCTGCTGACCATCATCACGGTCTTTGCCATCGGCGCAATGTCCAAGAAGAAGGTCAAGGGCGCGGTCCTGTGGGGCATCCTCGGCTCCGCTGTCCTGTACTATGTCATCGGTCTGATCACCGTCCCTGAGTTCTACGCAACGGCGATCGCTCCGAACCTGACCTCCGACTTCTTCGGCGCGTTCAAGGACTTCGGCACGCAGGCTGTCGGCAAGGTCTTCACTGAGGGCTTTGACTTCTCCGCCTACATCAGCGCCAACGGCACCGGCGCATTCATCGTCATGTTCGTCACCTCCATGCTGGCATTCTGCATGGTCGATATGTTCGATACCCTCGGCACGCTGTACGGCGCCTGCGCCTGCGGAAACCTCCTGACCAAGGAAGGCGACGTCCCCAACATGGACAAGGCGATGCTCGCCGACGCGATCGCGACCTGCTGCGGCGCTGCCTGTGGCACATCCACTGTCACCACCTTCGTCGAGTCCTCCGCCGGTGTTGCGGAAGGCGGTCGTACCGGTCTTGCCTCGATGGCGACCGCGGCGCTGTTCTTCATCGCAATGTTCCTGGCGCCGGTGGCTCAGCTCATCCCGACCTACGCCTGCGCGGCTGCGCTGATCTACGTCGGCGTGCTGATGATGGCGAACGTCAAGAACATCGACTGGAGCGACCCCGAGGCTGCCGTCATCGGCTTCCTCACCATCGCGATCATGCCGTTGACCTACAACATCTCCTACGGCATCGCGTTCGGTCTGATCTCCTACATCTTCATCAAGCTCTTCACCGGCAAGATCAAGGAAGTCAACGCCGGCACCTGGATCATCGGTATCCTGTTTGCGCTGATGTTCTTCCTGACCCACTAAGCGTTATAAAGCAAATTGCAAAGAGGCTCCCCGCCGCGAGGCGGGGAGCTTCTTGTCATCCCGGAGGGGGGATTTTTGCGCCCAGCAGGGCGCAAGGCGAGCCAAAGGCGCGGAGGGACCGCATCCGAAGGATGCGGGGGCAATTTGTCACCCGAAGGGTGACACTCTATCTGTGCCGCAGGCGCGGAGTTGCCTTTCGTATTCACCGAAATGCCTCTTTTGCGGTGACACCGCAACTGTGTCTCCGACGGCCCCATCTTTTCTCTCGCAAGAGAAAAGATGGGGGAGAAAAGAGTGCTTGGGGACGTGAAATAGCGCTTACGCGCGAAAAGGCGTGTCGTTCCATTGTGCGTTTTTTCGTTCCTCTTTCCGTAGTCCGAACGCCCTGACGGGCGACCGTCCAATCGGGTTTCCTGAGCGCACGATAAACCGCACGAGTCGTTATGTTAGTGCCCGTTGAATATTTGACGTATGAAATTCGGGACATTTCCGCCCCTACAATCTTTGCCGCGCAAAGAAAAAGGGGCTGAAACGTTCCCTGCGCCTTTGGCGCGGATAAGGTGTCACCCTTCGGGTGACAAAAATCGCGTCCTTCGGGCGCGGCTTGCGCCCTCTGGGCGCAAAAGGGTGTCACCCCTTTCGGGGTGACAAATCCCCGCGTCCTTCGGGCGCGGTTTTTGCCCTCCGGGCAAAAAGAGGCGTCACCCCTCCGGGGCGACAAAAGCGCCGCCCTTTCGGGCGGCGCTTTATTTTAGAATTTTCCGCTGCTGTGCGAATGATCGCCACCGCCGCCGCCGGAGCTGTCGTTGTCGCGCTCGATCTTCGTGCGGGTCTCAGTGACGTGGGTGAACTGGTCCTCGCGGATGCGGAATTGCGCCGCACCCTTCACATATGTGCCAGCCTCGACCTTCTTGGCGACCGAGTGCATCGTCGCGCGCCGGATGATCCAGGAGATCAGCAGCGACAATATGATGCCCAAAATCACCGAGACTGTCCAGGTCGGACCCCAGCTCAGCCGCGCCGAGACGGTGCTGATGTCAGCGCCGGAGTCCTCGCCGTAGTCATAGTCGTCGCTGGAGCCGCCGCCCTTCTCGCCGGAGAGGTAGGCTTCCGCCTCGCGGATGAAGTCGGAAAAGCCGCCGTACCAGTCGTTGTTGCGGAAATTGTCCAGGAACTCATCCTGGATGCGCTCGCGGTTATAGCTCGTAAAGACACTGTTTGCCGTCGTGCCGTGCACGTCGATGTTAAAATCGCGCTCCGCCATGCTCAAAAGCAGGAAGATGCCCTCGCGCCCATCGCCGACGCCGAACTCCAGCGTGTCAAAGATGTACTCCGACGCCTCCGAGACCGTGGAGCCGAAGTCTGTGTAATCGTCGATCATCGCGACATAGACGCCGACGCCGTAGGTCGTCGTGACGGAATCCGCCTGATTCCAGAGGTCGGAGGCTTCCTCCTCCGTCAGTCCTCCGATATCGTCGATCACGTACTGATCGCTTGCCGCAAACGCCGTCGCGCTCAGCGTGAGCACCAGCAGCAGGCAAAGGAAAATGCCCAAAAACCGTTTCAGCTTCATCTCGTGCACCTCCTTACACAAAGATCGACGCGATCCACGAACCAATTCCGGAAACCGCGAGCAGCAGCGTGATGCCTGCCGCCAGAGCGAGTCGGAGCAGATTGTACCGCAGCTTGTCGACCGGCAGGTCGCCGACCATCTTGCCCGTCTGCGCGTTCATGGCAAACAGGAAGTTCTTGTCCTTCCACTTCGTATTCAGCAGCCAGACCGGCAGCATCGCGTATTTGACGCGCTTGCAGTCCGAATGGACCGTGCCGCCTGTGCGGGAGACGCTGGTATAGCCCGTGACATCCTGCTCCATCAGCGCTTCGGTGGAGTTGTCGCAGCGAAGATTCGCGCGGTCGCGGCTCTCGTCAGCGGAGACGTCGTACTTGTCGGCGAGATAGCCCGGCATATAGGCGTTGGAGAAGGGCTTGAGCTCGTTATAGTCAAACGGCTCGATGGAGTCCATGTAGTCGTCCGGCATTTTGCTGGAGCCGTCGACCGGAATGCGCTCAAACTCGACCGTACCGGCGCGGCGGACATCGTAATGCTCGGTGGTCGTGATCTCCCAGTCGCCCTCGGTGCGGGTGTGGCTGCGCTCGGCATGGAAGGTCAGATCTGCGTCCGACTCCATGTCAAACAGCCAGAACGGGACGTAGACGCCCTTGATCTCCTCAAGATGGTTGTGCTCGCGGAAGCTTTTCGGCAGCAGGAACTTCTTGCCGTAATGCTTCTTAAGACCATCGATCGCCGCCTTTTTGTCCAGCTTGAACGGGATCACATAGTCCGGCTTCAGCATTCCGCTGAGCTGACCAGGGACGATGCTGGGGTTTCCGCAATAGGGGCAGCTCGTTGCGGCGGTCGTCTCGTCGCAGATCAGCTCCGCGCCGCACGACGGGCAGTTGTAGGCGTGCATTCCCTCCGCCGCTGCGTCCCAGCTTTCGCCCTCGGCGGAAGCCTCGCGCTTTGCCTCTTCCTTCTGGAAGGCGGCGTCCGCCTGTTTGTCCTTTTCCTGATAGAGCTTTTCGATCTCCGCGACCTCATATGTACTGCCGCAGTAATCACACTCGAGCTTGCCGGACGCGCCCACAAAATGAAGTGGACCTCCGCAAGCGGGGCATTGATAATTGGTGATCTGTTCCGCCACTTTCTCTCCTCCTGTCAAAAATCAGATCGCAGGTTGCTTGGAAAGCTCCGGCTCCATCCGCAGACCGACCCGGAGTGTCCTTTCCTTACTGAAGGTCGCCGTCGTTGAAGGGGTCGCCGCACTGCGGGCAGAATTTCGGCGGATGGGCGGGGTCTTCCGGCTCCCAGCCGCACTTGTCACACTTATACTTGGGGGCGGCTGCGGGCTTGGGCTTGCCGCACTCGGCGCAGAACTTGCCCTTGTTCACCGCGCCGCAGACGCAGGTCCAGCTGTCGTCCGCGGGCTTGGGCTTGCCGCATTCGGGGCAGAATTTTCCCGTGGCGGTCGCGCCGCAGGCGCACTTCCAGCTGCCCGCGGGGGTGGGAACGGGCTTGGGCTTGCCGCAGTTCGGGCAGAACTTGCCGGTGATGCCCGCCTGACCGCACGCGCACGTCCAGCCGGAGGCTGCGGGCGCCGCCTGCTGCGCCTGCTGCTGTTGCTGCGCGCCCATCTGATAGAGATTCTGCGCGTTCATGCCGCCTGCGTTTCCAGCCATGTTCATGCCCATGAACGCCATCGCGGGACCGGCGCCCTGATTGTTCGCCGCCGCCTGCATCGCGGACGCCTGCGCGCCGACGAGGTGCGCAGCCGCGCGGGTCGGGTCCATGAATGCGGCGTTGCGCTGCATTTCCTTGAGCATCTGCTCGTCTTCCTCGCTCGCCTTGACGCTCGATACGCCGAAGGAGACGATCTCAAGACCGCGCAGATCACGCCACTTGGAGGACAGGACCTCGTTGAGGGCATCGGCAAGCTCCATCGTATGACCGGGCAGCGCCGAATAACGGATGCCCATCTCGGAGATCTTCGCGAACGCGGGCTGAAGCGCGGTCAAAAGCTCGGTCTTGAGCTGACCGTCGAGCCGGTCACGGGTGAAGCCGTCGGTCACATTGCCGCAGACGTTGGTATAGAACAGCATCGGATCGCTGATGCGGTAGCTGTATTCGCCGAAGCAGCGGATGCCAATGTCGATGTCGATACCGGCTCTCTGGTCGACCACACGGAAGGGAACGGGGCTCGGCGTGCCGTATTTGTTGCCGACCAGCTCCTTGGTGTTGAAGTAGTAGACGCGCTGGTCCTTGGGCGCTTCGCCGCCGAAGGTAAAGCGCTTGCCCATCGTCTTAAAGGTGTCGAGCAGGCTCTTGCCGAGGCTTCCGGCAAAGATCGTCGGCTCTGTCGAGGCGTCGAAGACAAACTCGCCGGGCTCGGCGCAGAACTCCACGATCTTGCCCTGCTCGACGATCATCATGCACTGCCCATCGGCGACGGCGATGACAGAGCCGGTGGTGATGATGTTGTCGCTGCCCTTGGTGTTGCTGCTTCTGCCGGAGGTGCGCTTCTGACCCTTGACCGCCATGACGTTCTCCGCGAGTGCCTCACAATAAAAATACTCTTTCCACTGGTCCGCCATTACGCCGCCGGCGGAGCCCAATGCCGCTTTGATAAGACCCATCCTCAGAAATCCTCCTTTGATCTTTCAGTCCGTATATTTTATGATTTATGATGTTTCCATAGGCATCATATCATATTAGACGGGAAAAATCCAGACGGGGTTCCTATTTTCGGCAAGATGTGCTATTATTTTTCCATATCAACATGGTGCCGGAGGCTTTTCCGGCGCAAGAGGAGCAGATCATGTCTCAGATCGTTGAAATCAAAGAGCTTTCGGCGCCGGAGCTCGACATCTTCGCGCGGCTGACACAGGCGCAGCTGCGCAGCCGGCTGGAGCCGGAAAAGGGGCTGTTCATCGCCGAGAGCCCGAAGGTCATCCGGCGCGCGCTGGACGCGGGCTTCACGCCGGTCTCGTTTCTGATGGAGCGGCGGCACATCGAGGGCGACGCCGCGCCGCTGCTTGCCCGCTGCCCGGACGTGCCGGTCTACACCGCGCCGCGCGAGATCCTCAGCGCACTGACCGGCTATGAGCTGACGCGCGGCGTGCTGTGCGCCATGCGCCGCCCGCCGCTTGCGGACGCGCGGGCGCTGTGCGAAAAAGCACGGCGCATTGCCGTGCTTGAAAACATTGTGGACTCGACCAACATCGGCGCGATCTTCCGCTCAGCGGCGGCGCTCGGCATGGACGCGATCCTGATCACGCCGTCGTGCTGTGATCCGCTCTGCCGCAGGGCGGTGCGCGTCAGCATGGGGACGGTTTTTCAGGTCCCTTGGACGCAGATCGGCGCGGATGCCGCCGACTGGAGCGCGCATGGACCGGCGCTGCTGCGTGCGCTGGGCTTCCGCAGCGCGGCGATGGCGCTGACAGACCGCTCCGTTTCGATCGACGACGCGCAGGTCATGGCGGAGCCGCGCCTTGCCATCGTGCTCGGCACCGAGGGCGACGGGCTTCTGCCGCAGACCATCGCGGGCTGCGACTACACCGTCCGCATCCCGATGGCGCACGGCGTGGATTCGCTGAATGTCGCGGCGGCGAGCGCGGTGGCATTCTGGCAGCTCAGGGCGAGGTAACGCCGGAGGCGGGCGTTTTCGCGCCCGGAGGACGCAAGCCGCGCCGCAGGCGCGGAGGGAACTGCGCCCGGAGGGCGCAAGATAGCCGCGCACAGAGTGCGCGGGGATGCGATTCAGCCCCTTTTTCTTTGCGCGGCAAAGAAAAAGCCGCTGGCGGTAAAAAGAAAACGCCAAAGGGGGAGTTTCGATTCTCCCCCTTTGCAATCCCCTGTAAAACGACCAAGAAGGGGGCTGATGCCCCCTTCTTGGATCATTCCCGGGGGTGGCTTGTGCAAAGCACATTTCAAAATCTCCAAAACGCGATGCAGATGCGAATCGGACAGACCGGCGAGGTAGTCGAAATACTCTGCGGCTCTTTCGAATTTTATACGTCAAATATTCAACGGGCGCTAACATGGCGACCCGTATTATTTTTTGTGCGCTCAGGAAACCCGATTTGACGGTCGCCCGTCAGGGCGTTCCTTGACCGCCGGTGTAACGATAATATGCAGAATGTAACGACTTGTTTTTCTGCGCGTCAGCGCTATTTCGTTCTCCTGCGCCTCTTTTTTGCATACTTTTTTCTGGCAAGACAGAAAAAAGTATGCCCGCGGAGCGACAGTTGCGGTGTCACCGCAATCACGGCACTTCGGTGGATCCGGAAAAGAGTTCCGCGCCTCCGGCACGGCGGGCGGACAGAGTCGTCCGCCCCTACAAGGCGCTGCTGTGCACTCCGTGCGCGGAGAAGGTGTCACCCTTCGGGTGACGAATTGCCCCGCGCCCTTTGGGCGCGGAAAAGGGACGATGTACATCGTCCCTTTTGTTTCTTATTTAAAGGAAAGTGAAAGCATTTCCTGCGCCAGCGGAGAATACTTTGAATCTTTCAGCTTCTCGCCGAAAATCGTTTCTACCTCCGCGGGCGCGGCGATGAGCGCGAGCTTGCGGCTGCGCGGCAGACGCTTGATGAGCGCCTCGAGCCGGAGGGCGTCCGAACGAGTCTGCGTCTGCCACGCCGCTTCGAGTGCAAGCGCCGGGTGGCTCTTCGTGTAGCGGGCGCAGGATGGAAGCTGCTGCACATGCTCGCGCAGGCGGCGGCGCAGGTCGGCGGTCATGCCGGTGTAGAGGCTGCCGTCGCAGCAGCGGACGATGTAGACAAAATACACCCTAGACCTCCGCGAGCGCGTTGGAAAGGCGGGCAAAGGTCTCGATGTCGAGTGTTTCGCCGCGCGCGGCGGGCGAAATGCCGCAGGAGAGCAGGAGCTCGCTCAGCGTCTGCTTGGAAAGCTCGCCGAAGCCGGAGCAGAGCGCGTTCAGAAGCGTCTTGCGCCGCTGCGCAAAGGCAGCCTTCACGGTCCGGAAGAAGAGCTTTTCGTTTACGATCTCGCACACGGGCTCGGAGCGGACATTGAGCTTGAGCACGGCGGAGGTGACCTTCGGCTGCGGGATGAAGCACGAGGGTGGTACGTCAAACAGCAGCTCCGGGACGGCGTAATACTGACAGAACACCGTGAACGCGCTGTAATCCGCGCTCCCGGCGCGGGCGCAGATGCGCTGCGCGACCTCCTTCTGCACCATAACGGTCACGGCTTCAAAGCTGCGGCTTTCCAGCAGCGCAGCCAGCACGGGCGAGGTGATATAATACGGCAGATTCGCGCACGCCATCGGGCGCAGACCGGGAAATTCCTCGCGCACCAGCGCCGGAATGTCCGTTTTCAGGATGTCCCGGAAGAGAACCTCCAGATTCTCGTTTCCTGCCATCGTCTCGGCGAGGATGGGCTGAAGCGAGGTGTCGACCTCGACGGCAAGTACCTTCTTCGCCGCCTTGCAGAGCTCGTTCGTAAGCGGTCCGATGCCGGGACCGACCTCCAGCACGCCGCACTGCGCGTCGATGCCGGAAGCCTCCACGATCTCACGCGGGACCCAGCTCTGCGTCAGAAAATTCTGCCCCTTGGCTTTGGAAAAATGGAAGCCGTGGCGCTGGAGCAGCGCTTTGATCTCATTGATGTTGCAAAGATCCATAAAAAATCCGCCCTTCGTCTGGTACGCTCATTGTACCAGACAAAGGACGTTTTTTCAAGGCATGCCTTGCCCGGCGGGCGTGTGCCTGCGCGTTACGACGGCTCCGCCTCGACGTAGATGCTGACGTGCTGCGCACCCCAGAGGATGCAGTCGTTATACGAGCCTTCGCCCATGTAAATGTCCACAACGTAGGGGTTCTGCATCATGTTTGAGCCGGTGTCCTCGGCGTAATAGTCGCCGACCAGCGTGCCGTCGTCCAGATAGAGCCAGACATGCGTGCCGTAGGGGATGATGTTCGGGTTGACGGCGAGGGTGCGCCCGGCGGTCGTGTATGTACCGGTCGCAGTCGTGCCGGTCACGCAGTAGGCGGTGGCGATGAAGGTGTCCAGCAGGACCAGATCGTCCGGGACATCCGGCGCGGAAGGCGTTTCGCTCTGCGCCTGCGCGTCAATGGGCGGTGCGGCGGCGGAAATATCTGCCGCTGCCTCCTGCGCGGACGCCTCTTCCTGCACGGGCACCTCCGCTGGGGACGCGGCAGAGACCGTGAGCTCCGGCTGCTGTGGCAGCTCCGCCTGCGCGGAGTCGACGGCAGGGGCGGCTTTTGCGGTGCTGTAGCTGACCTTGAGCGGTCGGAGCGCGGGCTTGGACGCGGCGGCGGAGCTTGCCGAGGCGATGCTCTGCGCGGCGGGGGCGGCGGGAAGGTCCTGCGGGGAATCCGCCATGGCGGGGAGACTTGCGAAAATCAGACAGACGCACAGCGCTGCGGCGACCGCCGCGGCAGGCAGAAACGGACCGACCCGAAAGCTACGCTTTTTCATATCGAAGATCCTCCTTCATGCGGTTTTGAAAGTGATTACAAAATCGTTACAAATATATGACGGAGATAATATATTATGAATTATATTATTTTTTACAGAAAAGTCAAGTAAAATATATTTAGACAAGAAAATTCGACTACTTTTCTCAAAAATGCACTTTCGAGGAATGATGAACACCGACGAAAAAGATGTAAAAACAGAAAAGAATGTCGAAGAAAAGATGACAAAATTGTTTCCTTAAAATTAAAATAATTACAATCCAATTTGCATTTGACAGATGAAGCGAAAAGTGCTATATTGGTAACGCAAAAGGCGCTGAAGAAGACAATACGCTGCCGAACGGTGCCGCAGAGAGGAGCTCATATGGTGTGAGAGCTCCGGTATCCGCGGCGGCGCTACCCCTTCCGAGCCGTCTGCCTGAAATGTACAGAGTAGGGAAGACCGGGTTCTCCCGTTACAGAGATCACGAGCGACGGAGCATTCCGTAAGCAGGGTGGAACCGTGGAGCGCTTCTGCTTCACCCCTGATGTTTCTCAGGGGTGGAGCAGTTTTTGTTTTTGCCCCAAATATCAAAAGGAGGCAGTATTTATGTCCGAAAACAATGAATTTTCCTTTGAAAATGAGCAGTATCGCCGCACCTATTGGCACACCTGCTCGCACGTTCTGGCACAGGCGGTCAAGCGCCTGCATCCGGAGGTCAAGCTGGCGATCGGTCCGTCCATCGAAAACGGCTTCTACTATGACTTCGACGCGCCGTTTG
>CAKTVN010000024.1 GCA_934623545.1 uncultured Oscillospiraceae bacterium | reverse complement strand
GAACGCCCGCGGAGCGACAGTTGCGGTCGCGCAACTACAACGGCACATCGGTGAATACGAAAAATGTTCCGCGCCTTTGGCGCGGCTTGCGCCCTTGCGGGCGCAAAGAGGCATCACCCTTCGGGTGACGAATTGCCCCGCGTCCTTCGGGCGCGGCAGCCCCTGTGCCTGCGGCACAGATGATGAGGCGTCACCCCTCCGGGGTGACAAAACTGCCACTTTCGCGGCATAAAAGCGCCGCCCTTGCGGGCGGCATATCTTTTATCTCTGTACTCTTCCCGTGCCGTCGCCGCCCATGAGCTTTTCCACGTCAGAAACGCCGACACGGTTAAAGTCACCGATGACACTGTGCTTGAGGCAGCTTGCCGCGACCGCAAACTCGAGCGCGGACTGCTTGTCCTCATAATTGTTCAGACCGTAGATCAGACCGCCGGCAAACGAGTCGCCGCCGCCCACGCGGTCAATGATATCACGGATCTCGTACTTTTTAGACACATAGAAGTCCTTGCCGTCGTTCAGGCACGCCGCCCAGCCGTTCCAGTCCGCGCTGTGGCTCTCGCGCAGCGTGATCGCGATGCACTTCATGTTCGGGTAGGCTTCCAAAACTTTGTTGCCGAGCGCGCGGTACTTTTCGCGATCCAGCTCGCCGGATTCGACGTTCACATCGACGGTAATTTCGAGCGACTTCTGCACGTCTTCTTCGTTGGCGATCGCCACATCGACATACTTTGCAAGCTCCCGCATGACCTCGCTGGCCTTCTTGCCATACTTCCAGAGGTTCTTGCGGTAGTTGAGGTCGCAGGAAACCGTGATGTTCCGCTTCTTCGCTTCCTTAACGGACTCAAGAGACAGCTCCATTGCGGATTCGGAAATCGCAGGCGTAATACCCGTGATATGGAACCAATCCACGCCTTCAAAGGCTTTGTCCCAGTTGATATCGCCGGGCTTTGCCAGCGCGATCGAGGAATACGCGCGATCGTAAACGACCTTGCTCGGCAGCTGGTTCGCGCCACCCTCTAAGTAGTAGATGCCCATCCGTCCCTCGCCGCGGACGATCTTCTTTGTGTCCACGCCGAAATAGCGCAGCTCGCGGATGCAGCACTCTGCAATGTCGTTTTTCGGCAGAACGGTCAGGAATTCCGCGTCCATGCCGTAGTTTGCAAGGGAGACTGCCACGTTCGCTTCGCCGCCGCCAAAGGTAGCCTCGAGCATCGGACTTTGGAAAAAGCGCTCGTGTCCCGGCGCTTTCAGGCGGAGCATGATCTCGCCAAACGTCAAAACCTTCATTTTCGTACCTCCCGCACGGCATTTCGCGCCGCGCCGACCGTTTTTATGGATTATAACATACGGCTGTGTTTCTGTAAACATCTGCCGCTTGAAGCCGCGTTTTCGCGTTCATAAGAGATGGAAGAGCTTGACCCGCTCTTCCATCCGTACATATGACTCAGTGGTTGGACATCTTATAAATTTTGTACATATCCTCGGCATCCAGCGTCTTAAAGCAGCTGATGGTCCGCGTATGATGGAACGAACAGTTGTCCGCCAGCTTCCGCAGCTGCTCCTCCGGCAAGACACCGATGCCGAGCTCCGTGAAGCAGGTCGGCATCCCGATCGAGCGGAAAAAAGCCTCCATCGCGTCGATGGTCTGCATTGCCGCTTCGCGGTCGTTCTGCACCGCGATCTGGAACACATTGCGACCGAGCTGCGCAAAGCGCGCATCATCCGCGTCGCAGACATATCTCGCCCAGGAGCCCCAGACAGCAGAAAGCGTCGCGCCGTGCGTCAGGTCATACATCCCGCCGATCTCCATACCAAGCTGATGCGTGCCCCAGTCTCCGAGGCGTCCGCCTCCGGGCGGCTCGCAGCCAAGCCCGGTCAGGTCGATATGCGACAGGCTGCCCGCCCACATGATCTCGCTCATCGCCTCATAGTCGTGCGTGTTTTCAACGCCCTTCGGTCCGTATTTCAGCATCGTGCCGATCAGTCCCTCGGCGATCGCGTCGCTCATATGGTTGCCCTGCCACGGCGTAAAATAACGTTCCAGTGTGTGCATGATAATGTCCGTCACACCGGCTGCCACCTGATAGCGCGGCAGGGAATAGGTCAGCTCCGGATTCATGATCGCAAATACCGGGCGGTTCCGCTCATTCGTTACGCCGCGCTTTTCCAGCGTGTCGTCGTTCGTCAAAACGGCAGAATTGCTGGTTTCGCTGCCCGCGGCTGCGATCGTCAGGATCGAGCCGACCGGAAGGCTCTTCGTAAAGCGCTTTTTCCCACTCCAGTATTCCCAGATGTCCGTGCCCGGATTTGCCGCGCCGGCGGCGATCCCCTTTGCGGTGTCAATGACGCTTCCGCCGCCAATGGCAAGGATCAGCTGCGCCTGCATCGCGATCGCTCTGCGGACGCCCTCCCGTGTCAGATCCACGCGCGGATTTGCCACAACGCCGCCCAGCGTCTCCCAACGGATGCTTTCCGCGTCCAGCTCCTTCGTCACCTGCTCCATCAGCCCAGTTTTCACCACGCGCTCCGAGCCATAGACGATCAGCACACGTGACACCTGAAGCTCCCGGATACAGGCGGCGGTCTTTTTCTGCGCCTCTTTTCCGAAAATGATCTTCGTCGGAGAATAATATGTAAATGCCTGCATAATTCCTCCTGATTTTTTGTCAATCGAGCCAAGCACCCTGTGCCGCCGGCTTTACGCTTTCTGCGTATCTGCGCAGATAGCCGTCCAGCTCACGGCGAACCGGCTTCCAGTTCTTTTTCCGCTCTGCCAGGACCTCGTCGCTGACATGGAGCGTCAGCGTCCCGTTCGGAATATCGATGGTGATCAGATCGCCGTCCTCCACCAGCGCGATGGGTCCGCCATCCGCCGCCTCCGGGCAGACGTGTCCAACTGCGGGTCCCGACGTAAAGCCGGAAAAGCGTCCGTCTGTAACCAGCGCGACCGTGTCGCCCTTTCCCGTATAAACCAGATAACGCGTGATCAGGAGCATCTCGCGCATTCCGGGACCGCCCTTCGGTCCCTCATAGCGGATGACGATCACATCGCCGTCATGGACCTTGCCCTGATCGATGCCGAGGCGCGCCTCGACCTCGCTGTTAAAGCAGACCGCCAGTCCCGTATGCACACGCATCTCCGGGCGGACCGCGCTTGCCTTGATGACGCCCGTATCCGGCGCCAGATTGCCGTGCATGATCGCAAGCCCGCCGCCTTCAAAGAACGGATCGTCCAGCGGGCGGATCACCGCCTCGTCTGTAATTTCCGCCTTCTCGACCAGCTGCCCGACTGTGATCCCCTCTACCGTCAGCGCGTCCTTATGAAGGAACTTCTCGATCCGCTTTTCGAGCGCCGGCATTCCGCCCGCCCGGTGCAGATCCAGCTGCGAATACGAGCCGGAGGGCTCCACGCCGCAGACGCAGGGGATCCCCTTGCCGATCCGCTCGAAATCCTCCATTGCCAGCGGCACACCGCATTCATGCGCGATCGCCATCAGGTGCATCACCGCATTGGTCGAGCCGCCCATCGCCGTATGGACCGCAATGGCGTTTTCAAACGCCTGCTTCGTCAGGATCTTCCGCGGGCACAGACCTTCCAGCACCATTTCCACCACGCGCCGTCCGCTTGCGCGCGCAAAGCGCAGCTTTGCCGCGTCCACCGCGTGCGTCGTGGCGCACAGCGGCAGCGTCAGACCCAGGACCTCCGCCATGCTCTGCATCGTATTGGCAGTGCCAAATCCGCTGCAAGCGCCGGCGCCCGGGCATTCATGATGGAAGATCTGATCCTGAAGCGCATCGTCGCCCGTGCGCATATAGTCCTTGCTGGGATCGCCGCACATATTTTTCGGTGCGAAAAACAGATGCGGAAGCCCGGGACCGCCGGTCACGAAAATCGACGGGATGTTCAGCCGCGCCGCTGCCATGAGCTGTCCCGGCACGATCTTGTCGCAGGAGGACAGAAATACAAGTCCATCAAAGGAATTGCAGCGCACCATCATTTCGATGCTGTCCGCGATCAGATCTCGCTGCGGCAGGATATATTTCATCGTTTCAAGCCCGCAGCTGGTCGCGTCGCAGGGCGCCGGAGTGTTGAATTCAAACGCCGTGCCGCCCGCCTGAAGGATGCCCTCCTTAACTGCCTCCGCCAGCTTATCCAAATGCATATGTCCGGGGTTGATATTCGTATAGGAGTTCACGATACCGATCAAAGGTTTGCGCTGAAGATCCATGCGGTCGAGACCGAGGGCGCCGAAGATCCCGCTCCGGGAGCACGCCGTCAGATTTTTCAGCTCGCTGCCATCCAGAAGGATATCGCTCGTCAAACGCTTTGCCATCTTATTCTCTCCTTGTCCGGCTTCCGATCAGAAGCGTCCGTATTTGATATAAAGTCCGCCGAGCGACGCGCCTTCCTTTACCTCCGCGCGGATGCTGTTCTCGATCTCAACGATCTTCTCCGCCTTCTCCAGGACCTCCATAGTAACATCCTTCGGAACAACGACAACGCCGTCATAGTCGCCGAAGATATAGTCGCCCGGATGCACGATCACACCGCCGATGGTCACATTGGTCTGCCACTCCGTGATCGAGAAGCGTCCCATCGCGTCGTTCGGGCTGATATACTTATAGTACATCGGGAAGCCCTGGCGGATGATGTATGCCGTATCGCGGATGCCGCCGTCCAGCAGGCAGCCGACACAGCCGCGCGCCATCGCGCCGCCGCTCCAGAGCTCGCCCCAGTGACCGGTCTCCGGGTCGCCGGAGGTATCATACACCGCGACGCAGCCTTCTTCGAGATGGTCCAGGATGCCGGGGCCGATGCGCTTGCTCATATCGAATTCGTGCGTTCCGTCCCGCTGACCCTTGATGGTAAACGCCGGTCCTGCAAGCTTCATGTCCTTCTCAAGCGGACGCAGATTCGGCGCGCAGACCTGAAATTCATAGCCCATTTCGTCCAGAACATCCGCAACCGCCGGAACATAAAGCTTCAAAAAGCGCTCTCTGATCTCTTTCCAGTTCTTCATTTTCAAATCCTCCTGTTGTTTTTTACCTTTCTATTTTACTTTTCAAACGGATATACAAAATTCCCCTGCCGGCGGACCTCATCGCAGATCTCCATCAGCCGGTATGTCTCCTCCGGCGGCACACGCGGGCTGCACTTGAGTCCCATGCGGATACATTCCTGAACGTGCATCGCCTCAAATTGGAAGCCCTCGTCATAATAGGGATATACAAATTCCTGTATGCGTCCCGCGTGCCAGCGCTCGCGCGTCGCACCCTCCACCAAGCGGAAGTGCTCCGGATTGCGGTGGCGCGGGATCTCGATCGTTGCGTTTTCATAGATCAGCCGCGTTTCATGATCGTGTCCCTGAAGCCCGCAGTGGATGCTCGCAAATGCGCCGGACGGATAACGCAGCAGGATCGTATCCTGCTCATCGACGCCGGATGCGCCGAGGTACATATCCGACTTGATGCTGACCGGAGTCTCCGCGCCCATCATGAGCGTCGTGATTGCGAGGGAATAGATGCCCGCATCCAGCAGCGCACCGCCCGCAAGCTCCGGTCGGAACGTCCGTCCGTTCGGATCGAACGCCGAACCCCACGCCGTCGACGACGTGATCCCGATCAATCTTCCAAGTGCGGGATCCCGGCTGACCTCCACAATTTTCTCCCAGATCGGGAAAAAGCGCGACCAGAGTCCCTCCATGATAAACACGCCGTTCTCCTCGCATTTGCGGTACATCCGCTCCGCAGACGCTCGGCTGTATGTAAACGGCTTTTCGCAGAGAATATTCTTTTTTGCCTCGGCGCAAAGCGCGACGTGCTGCTCATGCAGATGGTGAGGCGTCGCCACATAGACCACGTCGACCCGCTCGTCCGCCAGCATTTCCTCATAGCTCCCATACGGCGTTCCGCCGTGTTCCGCGCAGAACGCCTGACTGCGCGCAAGATCTCTGGAGCCGACCGCCACAAGCTCGCCGTCCGGCACCTCCCGCAGGCATCTTGCAAACGTCGTGCCGATGATGCCCGGTCCGAGAATCGCCCAGCCGATTTTCTTACTCATGTTGTCTCTCCTTTCCGCAGTATGACATAGTCCCCGATCGCTCCGACCCATGCGCGCTGGCACGGATATTTGACCGCAAGATAGTCCGTAAACTTCTCCGGATCTTCCAAATTTCCCTGAAACAGATCATAATGCGCCGGTATCAGAATCCCGGGCTGAAGCGCCGCGCCGAAATCTGCCGCCTCCTGATAGGTCATATTTCCAAGGATCCCATTACGGTAGCGGACCGCGTCGCGCCCATTGATCGGAAGGAGCATCGCGTCCAGCGATCCGATCGCCCGCAGCTTTGATGCCAGCCCCTCATAAAGGCAGGTGTCTCCCGGCTGATAGATTCGGAAGCCTCCGAGCTCGATCACCGCGCCCATGCACAGGTATTCGCCCTTTGCGTCGCGCTCCAGCAGCTCATGCGCCGAGGCAACGCCGGTAAGCGTACACACGCCGGGGCGCTGCGTCTGCAGGTCCTCGAGCCCATACATCCGCTCCTGCGGCAGTGCAAATGCGGCGCAAATATCGTCCTCCAGACTTTTCGGGACAACGACCGCCGCCTTCGGGTTTGCCGCAAGAAGCTCCGTCCACGCCGCGCGATCGATATGATCCGGGTGATCATGGCTCCCGAAAATGACGTCCAAGCCGGTCAGCTCTTCAGCGCGCACGACACTGCGTCTTGTACGCATCGGATGGTCGCTCAGATAAAGATCCGTACAAATCAGCGCGCTTTGCGTCTGAAGCAGAAACCCAGACTGCCCCATCCTCCAGATGGTCAGCGTATCCGGCTCCGGTTTATACCGGCGAAACTTTTCGATCCAGCGCTCCGTCATGCCGGTTCCTCCTGCCGCTTCTGGTTGGAGATCAGATTCATGATCGCTTCCTGCGTGATATCTTCGCCCTCCAGCTCTCCGCGAAGCTCGCCCTCCGCCAGAACGTAAACACGGTCTGACATCGAGATCAGCTCCGGCAGCTCGGAGGAGATCATAATGATCGACACGCCCCGCTCCACCAGCGTGGACATGATCTTATAAATTTCCGTTTTTGCGCCAATATCGATGCCGCGTGTCGGCTCGTCCAGGATGAGCACATCCACATCCTGCATCAGCCACTTTGCCAGCACGACCTTCTGCTGATTGCCGCCGGAGAGATTTCCGACCCGGAAATCAATTCCCGGCGCGCGCACATTCAGCGCCTCAAACTGCTCCTGCGCCAGCGCACGTTCCTTTTTCCGATCGAAAAATCCGAATCTTGAACACCTGCGCATGGATGCCAGCGTCATATTCTGGCAGATGCTCATGTCCTGCACAAAGCCGTCTGTCTTGCGATCCTCCGTGACCAGCGCAAGCTTCTGCTGGATCGCGTCTCTGGTCGACCGGATCTGGACCCTTTGTCCATTTTTATAAAGCTCTCCTGCCGAAAGGCGCGTTTTGCCGAAAATCGCATTGACCAGCTCGCTGCGTCCCGCGCCGACCAGCCCGGCAAGCCCGACGATCTCACCCTTTCGCACATAGATGCTCACATCTCTGACCGTGTAGCGGTTCGCGATATACGGGTCGTCCACATAGATGTTTTTCGCCTCAAAGGCGACCTCGCCGGGGTGATTTTCGCGCTGAGGATAATAGGAGCCGATCTGTCTGCCGACCATTTCGGCAACGATCTGCTCTTCATTCGTCTCCTCGCGGAGATGAGACGCCACGCTTCTTCCGTCCCGAATCACATCCACGCGATCGGAATAGGTGAATACCTCATGCATTTTATGGGTGATCAGAATGCACGCCACGCCGCGGTCCCGGAGCATCCGGATGATGCGGAACAGCCGCAGCGATTCCACCTCCGTCAGCGGAGACGTCGGTTCGTCCAAGATCAGGATCTTCGGCTTGCGGTATATGGCTCTTGCGATGGAAACCAGTTGCTGCTCGCTCGTGCTCAGATGATTCATCTGTGTTCTCGGGTCCAGCGTCAGACCGATCTCATCGAGGCATTCCCGCGCTGCTGCGTACATTCCTTTCCAGTTTACGAAACCGTCTTTCCCGATCCAGTCGTTCATGAACAGGTTTTCTGCGATGGAGAGGTTCAGGTGCATATTTACTTCCTGATAGATCATCGCGATCCCCTTTTGCTCGGAATCCTGCGGTGTCAGGAATTTGCAGAGCTCTCCGTCCACATAAATTTCACCCGAGTAGCTGGTATGGGGATAGGCGCCGCTGAGCACCTTCATGAGCGTTGATTTTCCCGCGCCGTTTTCGCCGCAGATCGTATGGATCTCACCCGCGCGAACCTTCAGGTTGACCTGATCCAAGGCGCGCACACCGGGAAACTGCTTCGTTACGGCGCGCATTTCCAGAACAATTTTTTCCATGCGCCCGCACCTCTACGCTTTCTGCTTCGCCATGGTCCGGATCTCATCCAGACAGATTGCCACAACCAGAATGACTCCGATGCAGACATTTTGCCAGTAAGCGCTGACGTGCATCAGCGTCAGCGACACCACGATCGTATCCATGATCGCCACGCCGATCAGCGTTCCGAAGACGGTCGACACGCCGCCGGCAAGGCTGTTGCCGCCCAGAATGCAGGCTGCCACAACATTGAGATCCTGCGTTGTGCCGGCGGTCGGCTGCGCGGAGCCCAGACGGGACGCCAGAATGATGCCGGAAATGCCCGCCATGACGGAGCACATCACATGACCGATCACCTTATATTTCTTTACGTTGATGCCGGACAGCCGGGTCGCTTCCTGATTGCCGCCCATCGCGACAAAGATCCGTCCGCAGACCGTCCTTGTAGTAAACAGCCAGCCAAGCAGCAGGAACACCAACGCGTAAAAGACCGTATACGGGATCCCGCCGAGCATCCCCTGACCGAGCATATTGAATCTCTCCGAAAAACCGGTCATGGATCTTCCGCCTGCGATCACGTCGATCAGACCGCGGCAGATTTTTTGAAACGCCAGCGTAATGATCATAGGCGGGACCTTGAGGTTTGCAACGATTTCGCCGATCACAAGACCGATCAGCGCCGAAAGCGCGATCGCGATCGCCGCAGCCGCAAAAACATTCATGCCGCTCTGCCCGTACAAATAGCCGAAAACAATGCCAACCAGTCCGAGCGTCGCGCCGCAGGAAAGGTCAATGCTGCCGCTAGAGACCACCAGCGTTACGCCGATCGCAGGAAGGAGATCGAGTGAGATCGAACGCGCGATGCTGATCAGCGTGCTGCTTTTGATGAACGCCGGATTTACCAGCGTCGTCAAAACGCAGATCGCCAGAAACACCACCAGGATCATAAACTCCCGGAAACTGGTTAAGCGTTTAATTACTTTTTTCATCTTATCACCACTCGTTATAGGACCGCCCCGCAGCACTCCCACAGGGCGGTCCATCGGTTTATAGCTTCTCTGTTCTGACTGCGCCGGTCTCTCAGCCGTCAATGTTTTCCGCGGTGAGGATCTTGACATCGGTGCCGATCTCGCCGAGCTCCGGACCGTTGCCCTGAACTGCCGCGACCATGGTCTCGACCGCAGTCTTACCGATCTCATACGGCTGCTGGACTGCCAATGCCTTGATCCAGCCCTCCTTCAGCAGCTGAACGGAATCCTCCAGATCGTCGAAGCCAAGGACGAACACATCGTCGCGCCCAAGCTCCTTGCAAGCCTTTGCCGCGCCCAGCGGGTCATAGGCAAACACGCCGTAGATCGCCGTTACATCCGGATAGCCGTTAAACAGCGCATACGTCTTGTCCATCGTGATCTGAACGTCGTTCTTGACCTCTTCGCGGGTCACGATCTCGATGTTGCTGCTGCCGGAGATCGCATCCTCAAAGCCCTCCATGCGCTCGACCGCGTTGTTCGCGGTGATCGTGCCGGCATAGAACGCGATCTTCTGTTCTGTATCGCCGACCTGAGACAGGAAATACTCGCCCATCTGCTTGCCGGCGCCATAGTTGGACGTACCGACAAAATACTGACGCTTGGATTCCGGCGAATCCTGATCGACGGTCACGACGATGATCCCGCTTTCGACCGCACGGTTGATCGTCTCAATATAAGCCGCCGGATCGCCGCACATGGTGATGATGCCGTCTACACCGGATGCGATCGCCGCATCGACCGCCGCAACGCCCGCGGGAATGTCGCCTTCCTGCGTGATCGATTCCATCACGGTAATGCCCGCTTCCGCGGCTGCGTCACGGACGCCCTCCTGAAGGCGTGTCCAGTAGTCGTTCGTACTGGATGCAACATACGCGAAGGTCATGTCGGAAAGTGCTTTTGTCTGCGGCTCTGCCGTTTCGGTCTGTGCAGCGTCGGTCTGTGCCGGTGTCTCCGCTTCGGGTTTGCTTTCCGTCTGCTTCTTTGCGCAGCCCGTAAAGAGCGTCAGAAGCATCAGCATTGCCAGGAATATTGCAAGAACTTTCTTCATTTTGTTTTCCTCCTGTTTTTTCTATTTTTCGTTTCGACATCAGACGTCAGATGTCTCGGATGGTTTTAATATACAGTTTTCCCGTGTAACTGTCAACCATATTTCGTCACTATTCAACAAATTATCTGTTTTGCCCAGAATGCGCAAGGCATTTTTTACACTTTCAACAATTCTGTCTTCGTCTTATCAGCTACGTCCGGATACTGAAGGAATATCTCGCTCTGCCGTCTGACCTCCTCGCTGTTCAGCAGCGCATAGTCCTTATCCCGCAGCAGCTTTACCGTCAGCTGGTGTGACCGGAGCGAGCTTTCAAAGAACGGTCCTCTGTTCGGGTTGCGCTTGATAAACTCCGGGATGAAGAATTCATACAGCCCCGCCATCATTCTGCTGAAGAATGGATTGTGCATAAAGTCGACCAGATACATATGGAACTGCACGTCCATATCCCAGACGCGCGTCCAGTCGCCGTCTTCATATGCGCGCTGCATCCGGCGGATGTTCTCCTCCAACAGCGCCAGCTCCTCCTCCGTGATCTTCTCGATCACGATGCGCAGCACCAGCTCGTCGATGCTTCGCCGGAACTCCACCAGCTGCTGCGGCGTCGTCTGGCTCATCAGAAGGGTATAGGTCACCGCGCTCAGCGGCTGCAAGCCTTGTGCATCTGAGATAAACGTCCCTTCACCGCGCTGGATGGTCACGATCCCGAGCGCCGACAGGACCTTGATCGCCTCGCGCACCGAGCCGCGGCTCAGCCCGCTCATTTTCATCAGCTCCGGCTCCGCGGGGATCCGGTCGCCGATCTGGTACTTATGCGCCCGGATGCCGCCGATGATCTCGTCGATCACCTTCCAATAGACATTTTTCTGCATTTGCTGCTCATTTGCCTGCATTTCTTTATAGTTTTCCATAGCTTCCCTCTTAAATTACGTTTTTATCCATCTTATCCTATCAGACGTCTGATGTCAATCCAAACGAGCCGTTCATCCGCACAATATTTTGCTTCCCCATTCTTAACAAAATTATAAGGATTTTTGAAGTGTTTTGGCTGCTTTCTCGCGTGACTGGTCATTGTTTTTTCACAAAGCTGTGCTATACTATTCATAAATTTGAATGGAGGAGCAGCCGCTTCGGCGAATGTTATGAAAGATAAGAAGGAACTGACCTCAAAGCAGCAGAAAACGCTGGCAGTCGCGGCGATCGTCATTTTCTGCCTCGTGACCGTAGCGCTCTTTGTCTTCGCGGGCATCCCGATGGTGCGCTTCGTCTCGGAGCCGGAGCGCTTCCGCGAGTGGGTCGACGCGCGCGGCGCGCTGGGGCGGCTTGCCTATATGGGGATGGTCATCCTTCAGATCGTCGTCGCGATCATCCCCGGCGAGCCGCTGGAGATCGTCGGCGGCTACGCTTTCGGCGCGGTGGAGGGGACGCTGCTGTGTATGGCGGCTGCGACGCTCGGAAGTCTGATGGTCTTCTGGCTGGTCCGGAAATTCGGCACGCAGCTGGTAGAGGTCTTTTTCCCGAAGGAAAAGCTGCAAAAGCTGCGCTTTCTGAAGACCTCGCCCAAGCGCGATTTCATATTCCTGGTCATTTTCATGCTCCCTGGGACGCCGAAGGACCTGCTGTGCTATTTCGCCGGGCTTACGGACATGAAGTTCTCGCTCTGGCTGCTGCTCTGCTCGCTCGGCAGATTCCCCTCGATCGTCACCTCCACCATCGGCGGCAGCGCCCTCGGCTCGCAGCGCTACTGGTTCGCGGCGGCGGTCTTTGCCGGGACGCTTCTCGTCAGCGCGGCGGGGCTCTGGCTCTACAGCCGCATCCAGAAGAAATATGAAAAGCCGTCGGAGGAGGAAAAATAACTGCGCCCAGCGGGGCGCAGTGCCGCGCCGCAGGCGCGGAGGGCACCGCATCCAGAGGATGCGGGAGGCTTTTTATGCCCAGAGGGCATAATGCCGTGCCCGAAGGACACGGGAATTTTCGTCACCCGGAGGGTGACACCTCATTTGCGCCCGAAGGGCGCAAACCGCGCCAGAGGCGCGGGGCACGTTTCAACCCCGCTTTCTTTCTCAGCATGAGAAAGAAAGCGCCGTTGACGGTCGAAAGAAAGAATGGCAAAGGGG
>CAKTVN010000023.1 GCA_934623545.1 uncultured Oscillospiraceae bacterium | reverse complement strand
CCGCTTCTTTCAGAATGGCGGCAAAGGTTTCATCGGCAAGGTAGTCCTCCGGGATCTCATGCGCCGGGGGCTTATTGCACACATATGCTTATACGCCGCAGCTCAGGTGGGCGATGTGCTCTCCAAGACGGCGGTTTTGCGAATGTAGTTGCTCAACGCTGCCAGAATGATGACCGTTCCAACAAGCATATGCCACCGTATGGGCTCTGTGTGCCCCTGCGGATCGACAAAGACGGCAGCGCCAATCATCGCGAAAATGGGCTGAAGCAGAGCGAGAAAGGAGACGGTGATCGGTTCGGTGCGTGCCTGACCGAAGATATAAATCAGGTATCCGCCGGTGGAGCCCACAACAGAGGTCAGCAGCAGGATCCAGATCGTTTGGCTGCACCAGAGCACGCCGCCGCGCTGCGGCAGCCAGATCAGAAAACCGACCAGACCGCTCGTGACGAGCTGAACTGCGCCCAACAGAAGCGGGGAATCAAACTGCACATACTTTCGCACAGCAAGAATGGAAAGGGAATTGAAAACGGCGGAGATCAGGCAGATGAGATTTCCGAAATTCAGAATTTCTGTGGGGCTTGCGAAAATGGCAAGACCGATTATCAGCGAAAGTGCGGTCAGCGCAAGCAGACGACTGGGAAGCTGCCTCCGATAGATACATTCCATCAACGGAACAAGGACAAAGCTCAGCTGCGCAATAAAGATGGAGTTGGAAGCGGACGTATAGTTCAGTGCCAGCACCGTGCATTCCAACGGAATGACCTGAAGCAGACCCAGTATAAATCCATGCAGGAACAGCCTTCGGCTCCGCGCAAGCCAGAGCCTTCGACCAAAGAGAAGCAGGATCAACGTCCCGGCGATGACAAAGCGGAGCATGATATAGGTCATAGAGGACATATAATCCAGCGCAAACTTCATCAGGACTGTTGTCAGCCCCCAGTAGGTTTCGACACAGCAGAGAAATACTGCGCCAGGAATGCGTTTGCGCGGCACGACGGACAGAGCCTCGGAGGACATGGAAAAACTCCTTTCAAAACAAGATCAAGGCAAGCGAGGAACAAGCCGGACAGAAGTCCGGCTTGCTTTTTGTAATACTATTTTCTGATTAAATTCTTTAATCAGAAAGGTTCCGCCTTTGGCGTAACCGATTCCGTGATTTTGATAAAATCACGGAATCTCGTCTCATAATGATCTTCATATTAAAAACTTCCATTCCATGAATGAAAGTTTTTAATTGAATATCAGTATAATATGCTTCAGTCGGCACGAGCTTCGCCGGTGCTGTCGCGGACAACAAGCGACGGTGGAACGACGATCTTCAGAGGAATGGTGCGAACGGGGCGCTCCGTTCCATAGCTGGCGCGCTCGGAAAGCAGGCGCAGCGCCGTTTTGGACATCTCTTCAACGTGTGTGGAAACGGATGTCAGCAGCGGTTCAATGAGCGTGGACTGCGGCGTATCGTCAAAGGATACAACGGAAACGTCCTTTGGAACGGACAGCCTCGCTTCCTTCAGCGCGGCAAGCGTACCGATGGCGCTTTCCTCATTTGCGCACAGAAATGCCGTAGGGCATGGAATACCACTTTTCAGAAAGCGTGCCACCGTTTTGTGCGATTCGTTTTTGAGCATCGGCGTCTCCAAAAGAAGCAGTGGATCGAACAAGTCATGCGACTTCATCAGGCGGATGAAAATCTGGCGGCGTATCTCTGGCTCAAGATGGTGACGCTCACTGATGTTATAGCTTGGACCGACGAAGGCGATGCGTTTATGATGAAAGTTGAAAAGATGCTCCAGAGCAAGCGAAATGCCAAGCTCATAGCCCAATACGACCGAATCGTACAGGCTCTCCAACGGAGAAGAATCCAGAAACACCAGATTCGGAGAAAGGGCGCCTAAGGATTTTACGTCGTTCGGCGGAAAACGTCCCACGGCAATAATGCCGCTCAAACGATTTGCATTATTGGTGTAAAAGCCGTCTTCACGTCGGTCGAGGGGGACATATGTGTATTTTTTGTCAAGGCATTCCTGACGGACGTAGCTGCTCAGATATAGATAGAATGGCTCTTCCAGCTGCTGCGCCGGTGTCATCTGCTCGGCAACGCCGATGCACAGCGATTGTTTCGGCGTACGGCCGCGGCGGCTGCGCGTAGCGGAATAGTTCAGCCGTGCCGCCTCTTCCAGAACCTTCCGCCTGGTCTCGTCTGAAACGGAGAGTTTTACGTCCCCGTTCAGAATTCTGGAAATCGTTGCAACGGAGTAACCTGTGCACTCCGATAGCTCTCGTAAAGTTGCCATCGCCGCCTCCTCCGGATAAATGATACAAGATTTAGAATTGCTGCATCATCCTTCCACAATATAGCATATCAGACGCTCGTCGATTCTTCAATACATAATTTCGCTTTTACTTTAATGATTACTGCCATTTTATCCGGCACCAATGCGCACAGACACAGTGCAGAAATCTGCGGCAGGGGGAAGAGCCCTGCCGCAGCGCGAAGCTCAGTCGTTTTTCAGCTGGATCTCAAATTCCTGATCCGGATAATTCAGTGCGGGCGCCTTGACGCGGACCTTGGCGGTGCTGTCCTTTCCGGTCGGAACGGACTTGACCCAGAATGCGATCTGACCGCCGGTCGGCGCAAGGAATTTCGGACCGATGACCTCGATATCGCCTTCCGTTTCAATTTCGATGACGCCGTTGTAGAAGGTGCAGACGTGACCGAGTTGGTCGACAAAACGGACCTCAAATCGTGCGGTATCCACCTCGGACGAGGAGATAACGGCGTCGTCCTGCGTGACGGTAAAGCCGTCAAGGTGCGGGTCGCGAAGGAACTTGTATTCAGAAACGGGCTTCCCGTCGAGATAACCGACGATCTTGCCATCCTGCCAGACATCGTTCCAGAACACATCAACATCCACGTCGACCTCGATCGGCGGATGCGGCAGACCAAAGAAGCGATTGCTGGGATAGAAATAGCCGAGGCTCTTGCCGTACATGAAGACCTCAATGTAATCGCAGTTCGTCAGAACCAGGAACGGCATGATGCCGTAAAGCGGCTTTTCTCCGCGGGAGAACGCTGTGATCGGAAGCATCAGCAGCTCTTCCTCCGGAGATTTCTGAGTGCGGTAGACATAAGCGGCATATTTCGGAATGCGGAACATATCAAAAATGCCGTGGTAGCAGATCTTGTCGCCTGCGCCGTAGTCGCCGTGCGTGTTGTAGTCAAAGGCGCACCAGCCGATGGAGCCGAGCGAGTCGTTTTTCAGGAATGTACGCGCCAGAATATCGGCGTGCCGGCGTGCGTGCTCATCGCGCACGAATTCGTTGTCAAACTGCTTGGTGGGATATGTGTGCCCCATATACTCTGTGACCATATAGGGAACTTTATAGGGAAGTCCCGTGACCTCCTGCTGCATCCGCAGGACCTGCCGCAGATCGGAGCCGCTGCTTCCCGCGCTGCTGCCCTTGCCACCGTAGGTGCCTGCATGGCAGAAGTCGTTCATGGTATATACATCCTCAAGCAGATGACTGTGGGTGTAGCAGCGCACACCGCCGGTCGAGCGGCTGGGATCAAGCTCGCGCGCCAGCGCGTTGGTGCGGGTGTACAGGTCATCATCATCCAGAGATTCGTTGATACGAACGCCCCAGATAAAGATGCCGGGATGGTTGAAATCCGTGATGATCATCGAACGTACATCCTGAAGTACGACCTGCTTGAAGTCTTCGTCGCCAATGAACTGCCAGCCAGGGATCTCTTCAAATACCAGAAGACCGATCTCATCGCAGCGGTCAAGGAAGTACTGCGACTGCATATAGTGCGAGGTTCGGACCGTGTTCAGACCATACTGCTTGAGAAGATCGGCGTCGGCGCGCTGGGCGCGCTTGCCGATGGAATAGCCGATGTAGGGATAGGACTGATGGCGATCCATGCCGACGAGGATGATGCGCCGACCGTTGACGAACAGACCGTCGACGCGGCATTCATAAGTGCGGAAGCCGATGTCGTCTTCAATGGTGTCCAGCTCCTGTGCGTCCTTTTTCAGGACAGCCCTGACCACATACATATGCGGATTTTCGGGGTCCCAGCGCGTGATGCCGCTGACAGCGCGGCGATCGAGCGTGATCTGCGAGCAGCCCGCCGCGACGGATACGCCCTGGCTGTAAGAGGTCAGCTCCCGTCCCTCGCGGTCGGCGACCGTGACTGCGATCTCGCCGGTAAACGCCGGTCCTGCGTTGTCGACGTAAAATTCCGGATATACCTCAGCCGTATCCTCGCCGGTCATGTCGTAGCGGAACAGAACATCCGTCATAAAAACCGGCGCCAGCAGATACAGGTTAACGTCACGGTAGATACCGCCGTAGGTGATGTAGTCGATGACACAGCCGAAAGGCGGGATATCGTTGCGTTCGTTGGAATCGACCATAACGAAGAGCGTGTTTTCCCCCTCGTGAACATATGGCGTGATTTCAAAGCGCGCCCGGGAATAACCGCCCTTGTGAGAGCCGGCGAGCTGTCCGTTGACATAGAGATCAAAATAGGTCATGACGCCGTCAAATTCCACCAGCGCACGCTTTGCCGCCTCTTCAGCGTTCAGCGTGAAGCGCTTGGCATAGGTGGAGATCATTTGGGTATCGTCATGGCTGAAGCAGTTGTAGGTAAGCGTTTTGACCTGATGCGGCAGATGGATCGGCTCCATGCCGTCGGTGCTACCGCTCTTGACACGCTCGTCAGAGAAGCCTTCACAGAAGTGCCAGTTCAAATTCCAGCGAATTTTGCCTTTCATAATAGTTACCTTCCTTTTCTTTTGAGTATAACAGCTGCGAAATGGATTGAATTTTTGGCTGCTACACAATTATGCCTCGCAGTCTAATCTCGGCGTATAATCAAACGTATCGCGCGGGAAATAACGCTTCGGACCATCGGTATAAGGAATTTTTCCGGTATCCTGATAGGCGTTTCCCGGGGTGATGGCAAGGATTGAGCACGGCTTCTGCGCGGCGAGGTCCGGGAACAGATAGCCGAGCTTTACAGCAATGATCCGGTAATCGTCATAGCACAGTCCGGTGTCATTGATGCGTTTGCGTGAGATAACGCTGTATCGCTGTTCCGTGAGCAGAATGTCTACGCCGCCCACGCGCAGAACAGCGATGCGAAGAGGAACAGACAGCTCCTCGGCATCAAAGGTGCGCTTCAGGATCAGCTCTCCGGTCACCTCGATGCGGGTACTGTGCTCCGGATCGATGGTGCCGCCGATGGAAAGCGTGAGCATCTGACCGATCTCATGGGCATGGCAGCAGGCGACGGCTTCACGGTCGGCAAGACCTGCGACCAGTGCGTTTTGAAGCCTGCCTTCGATCATGAGACCGGTCAGCAGCGCCTGATCGCCTGCACAGCCGGCAGTGATGTTGTCGCCGGTGTCTGAGATCAAGATCTTCGGGAGTGGGCTTTCGGCTGCAAATCGGACAGCGTCCTCTGGAAGCATTGCCCTTGCTTCGCCATAGGTGAAATCATGACGCCGGTCCCAGATTTCCTGCGCGACAGCTTTGACGCGCTCAAGCGCGGCGGGCTCCAGTCGGCTGTCGGAAACGGTGATCGCCATGCGATTGCGCGGGCAGTCAGACCAGGCGAAGCCGCAGAAGAGATTTACAGACTGAAGACCGGTCTCCTGCTCGATTTGACGCAGCTCCTGCTGAAAATGGCAGGTCGGCTCATCGGCGGTTATGACAAGCTCGCCCGGCATGACCATCGGGATCGGAATGAAGCAGCTGTGCGGCAGGATACGCGTCTGCACGCACTCGATCAGCGCGCGGACGGCGCGGCAGCCTGCTTCGTAAATATCCACGTGCGGCGCGGTATAGTAGGCTGCGATATAATTCAGCTCCTGTACGAGTTCCAGCGACATATTGCCGTGGAAGTCAAATGAGGCGAAAATCGGCATCTGTGCGCCATAGCGCTGGCGCAGGCGGCGCACCAGATAAGCCTCAGCGCTGCCGATCTCCTCCACCGTCATGGCGCCGTGCAGAGACAGCCAGATGCCGTCGATGTCATCGGTGCAGTAACTGAGGAAGTCCTCTACAAAGCGCTCAAATTCTGCCGCTGTCAGAAGTCCGGATGGAATGATGCTGGCGTAGACAGCGGGAACGACCGTATGCCCTGCCTGCGTAATGAGCCGTGCGGGCGCGGTATGTGCATAGTTCAGAAGCGCTTCGCCGCGGTACTGCTGAAAGGCGTCATAGGTTTCCTTCAGCGGGGAATAGGTATTGGTCTCCTGCAAAATGCCGCCGACCAGAATTTTTGCCATACTGCGTACTCCTTTCCGCTGTCTCAGCGATCTTCCGCATACTGCTCGGTAAAGCGGAACTTTGTGAAGCACTCGGGGCGATGATTGTCGTCGGAGCCGACCTTATCCCATGCCCAGCCGACGCTGGTATGACTGCCGTTAATGGCGAGGTTGTTATAGCGTCCAAGGAAAATTCGCCACTCGTCTCCTTCCTTCGGCGGGATCGGGCGACCGCCGGCAAGATCCTTCATTCCACTCCATGGGAACGCGATCTCCGCGAACCAGCCTTTCGCCGGATGCCTTGGGTCATTGATGGGACCATCGACGTAAACGGCAGACTTCATGCCGGGGAAATCCCAGTTGAGGAATGCCCAGCGGTTGCCGCGCGGATGGTCACCCTTCCAGAAGAAATAGCCCTGACGGTCATGGTTGCCGCCGAAGACACGCGCGTCATTGCGGAATACGTCAAACTCCGGGCGGCTGTTCCAGCCGCCCTTCTCATAGGCATCCTTCCAAATATAGAATACCTCATACACGGTGTTGCGCGCGCTGATCTGAAATTCGTAATAGGTATCGCCGCCGTCGATAAAGACCTCCAGATCGTTTTCAAACCAGAGGTAGCCGTCACGCTGCTCAATGGTGGCAATGGGGAATGGCTCCTCCGCCCAAAAGCCGACATACAGATTTTTATCATCCCAAAGGAGCGCCGCGCGGCTGTCGTACAGCGCGGGCGTGCCGCCGATAACATCAATGAAACGCGGCGACCAGAATGCCTTGCGCCAAGCCTCCTCGTCCAGATGACCGTCAATACGTAGGGGCGTCTTCACTTTGTAGCATAAATTTTCCATAAAAATCCTTTCTGCCGTGCCGCTACAGTCCGGCGGAACAGCGTTTCAGAGATATTTTTGCCAGCTGGGACGGTGAATTTACCGGCGAATAATGGAATGAATTTTACTATCAATTTTTAGTTAAAATTCATATGCGTTGATGATTATATCAGAATATGTCAGCAATATCAATCGATTTTCGAAAATAATGATTGCAGCGAAAGTAAAAATTCGAACTCAGAAATTGTTGAATTTTCACGAAGTTTTGCATAGCTGTGAAAAAGATGGTAAAAACGATTGAATTTTTAGTAAAATACGGCTATACTGATGCCAGCTTACAGGAGCGCAGACAGAAATGCCTGGTCCTGCAACAGCGCAGTATGTTTCAGGCTGGTCCTGCACATATTGCGGACACCATACTTATACAAAGCAGAAAGGAAAACGCCATGAAAAAAGTCATTGCACTCGCTCTTGCACTTCTGATGCTCTGCACGGTTTTTGCCGGATGCAGCAAGCAGAACGACACTCCGGCACCCTCGCAGACCAATGAGCCGGCATCCTCCAACACCAGCAGCGACACCCCTGCTTCCGACAGCGCCGAGACGCTCACCGTCTGGTGCTGGGACGAAAACTTCAACATCGCAGCTATGCACACCGCCGAGAAGTATTATAAAGAAGCCGGACACGAGAATTTCTCGCTGAACATTCTGAACGTCATTGAAGAAGATGTCCAGACCAAGCTCTCTACGGTCCTTTCCTCCGGCGCTACCGATGAGCTGCCTGATATCGTTCTGATGGGCGATTCCTGGGCAAATATGTATCTGACGAATTTCCCAGGCTGCTATGCCGACCTGACCGACGAGATCGACTTCAGCGAGTTTGCGCAGTACAAGGTCTCCTGCTTCACCGTTGACGACCGCGTCTACGGCATCCCGTTCGACAGCGGCTCCGCAGGTCTGTTCTACCGTACCGATATCCTTGAGGAAGCAGGCTATACTGCGGAAGATCTTGAGGACATCACATGGTGGGATCTGGTCGAGATCGGCAAAACCATCCATGAGAAGACCGGCAAATACGCACTCTCCTTTGACCCCTCCAACGGCTGCGCCTTCACCTATATGGACAGCATGATGCAGGCCAGCGGCGAATGGTTCTATGATGTGAACGATCCCGACGAAAACGCCGACTTTGCAAACAACAATGTCGTACGTGAAATGTCTGAGGTTCTGAAGGCATTCTGGACCAACGACCTCGTTTACAGAACTGACACCCGTGACTCCTCCAGCATCGGCGCCGTTCAGGCGGGCGAGGTTGCTTTTGTTCCGAACGCGATCTGGTATGCACCGAGCCTGATGGCTTCCGAGGAATCCTCCGGAAAATGGAGCTACACAAATATGCCGACTCTGACTACGGTCGAAACCTCCAAATACACCAACATCGGCGGCTCCAGCTGGGTCATCCTGGAAAATAGCTCCAACAAAGCGCTTGCCATTGACTTCATGAAGACAATTTGGGCGGGCAACAAGGACTTCTATGATGAGATCCTGCTTGGTCAGGCTGCTGTCTCGACCTGGCTGCCTGCAACCAACAGCGAAGCTTATAACACTCCGATCGAATTCTTCGGCGGCAAAAAGCTGTATGCAGACTTCGCCTCCTGGGGCGAGTACATTCCGTCGATCGCGTATGGCACGCACACCTGGACGGTCAACCAGTCTGTCTCCGCCTGTCTGAGCGATTTCTTCAACGACACGGTCGATATTGACGGTCTGATGGCAAATCTTCAGGCAACCTATGACTCGATGAAATAAGCTCCAGCGTCCGATCCGGGGAGAGGAGCCTCTCCCCGGATTTTCCAAACCAAAGAGTGCTGGTCCGATTGCAGGCAGAATGCTGTAAACGGAAACGGCACGTTCCTCTTTTTCAATCAATGGATGGTAGGTGATTCACCCTTGCATAAAGCGTCACATAGCAAACTGCAGACCGGTCGCGGAATGTGGCTGAAGCTCTCGCTTCCGATTCTGATCTGTATCACGGCATTCATGCTGTATCCGTTCTTCTATTCCATCATTCTTTCGTTGTATACCCACAAGGGACTGAACGCGACGTTTGTCGGCTTTGGCAACTATGTCAAAATGTTTAAGGATCCGACGTTTGTCAAGGCGCTCGGGAACAATTTCCTGTTCCTAATCATCCAAGTCCCGATCATGCTGATTCTGGGACTTTTCTTTGCGTATATTCTGCAAACAGACAATCTGAAATTCAAAGGCTTTTTTCGCATGGCGATCTTTCTGCCGTGCGTGACATCCCTTGTTGCATATTCTCTTGTCTTCCGGACGATGTTCCAGGTTGACGGATTGGTCAATCGGATTCTGATGAATCTGCATATTGTTTCCGCCCCGCTGCCCTGGCTGAATGAGCGCGGCTGGGCAAGAACGCTGGTCATTATTGCGCTGTGTTGGCGCTGGACAGGATACAACACGATGTATTACATTGCTGGTCTTCAGAATATTCCGCGTGACATTATGGAGGCTGCAAGGATCGACGGCTGCAATTCGGTGCAAGCCTTTTTCAAGGTCATCGTTCCGCAGCTGAAGCAGGTCATCGTTTTTACAAGCGTTACTTCGACCATTGGTACGCTCCAGCTTTTCGATGAGATCACCATGCTGACGAAGGGCGGACCCGGAAACAGTACCCTGACTGCGTCTTATTATATCTTCAAGCAGTCTTTCGAGCTGAACAACAATTACGGCTATTCCGCGGCGATGTCGTGGGTGATCGTGCTGATCATTGCGGTGCTGTCTGTCTTCCAGCTCAAGGCAACAAAGGAGGATTGACGTATGGCAAAGTTCAAGAAACGCTTTTCCCGCGCGATGATATACCTCATCCTGATCATTGTGGCATTCATTTCTATTTTCCCGTGCTACTGGATGTTTGCGAGCGCCTTTAATTCCACCGAGCAGATCGTTGCCGGGCGTATCCTCCCCAGCACGCACCTTGTGGAGAATCTCAAGAATCTGTTTGCGACCTATCCGATCGTGCAGGGACTCTGGAACTCTGCAAAAATCGCGGTCATTACGGTCGTTATCTCGCTGCTGATCACATCGCTTGCGGCGTATGGCTTTGAAAAATTCGGTACGCGTGCCTCGGAGAAGGTCTACGGTCTGGTCCTGATCGGAATGATGGTGCCATTTTCGGCACTGGTCGTGCCGCTGTATAAGACGATGGCGGCGATCGGTCTGACCAACAGCCACTGGGCGATCATCCTGCCGGCGATCGGCTCGATCTTCCTGCTGTTTTTCTTCCGGCAGAGCTTCAAGTCCATTCCAAACGAGATCCTGGAGGCGGCGCGCATCGATGGTGCGAGCGAGCTGCGTATCTTCTTTCAGATCGTGTTTCCGAGTATGCGCGCGACCTATGCCGCGGCGGCGATCTACGCGTTTATGACCTCGTGGAACAACTATATGTGGCCGATGGTCGTTCTCAATGCGCCGTCGAAGAAGACCATCATCCTTCATGTCGCAAAGATCATTACCTCCGGTTATTATCCCGATTACGGCGTTCAGATGGTCGGGCTTGTCATTGCGACTCTTCCCATCGCACTGATCTTCCTGCTGCTCCAACGCAGCTTCGTTGAAGGCATCACAGGCTCTGTCAAGGGCTGACTGATGTTTGACCGTAAGGGAACCTCTGAATAAATCCCCGACCGCGGACGACGAATCTTTTCCGCCGTCCACAGCCGCTGATTTCATCAGAACTTCCTTAAATCAATAATCAATAGGAGTATTAAAATATGCGCGAAAAATACAGTTTGAATCTTGATTGGTATTTCAAGCCATCCTTTGATGCAGCGGAAAGGACCGCCCCCGCGTTGGATACCTATGAGCCGATCAATCTTCCACACACTGTCAAAGAGCTGTCCTATAACTGCTTTAGCCATGCCGAGACCGCAATGGTCAGCTCATATGTCCGCAAGCTGACACTGCCGGAATCAGCAGCCGGAAAGCGCGCGATCCTCGAGTTTATGGGGGTCATGGCGCGTTATGAGCTGTATGTCAATGGCACGTTTGCCGCGGAGCATCGCGGCGGCTATTCCCGTTCTCGCGTGGACATCACAAAATACCTGCATGAGGGCGAGAACCTGTTGTTTATGCTGGTCGACTCTACAGAAAATGAGGAGATCCCGCCTTTCGGCAAGACCATCGACTATATGTGCTTTGGCGGCATTTATCGTGATGTCAATCTGCTCTTAACAGACGCTGCGTATATCGAAGATGTGATGTTCCGCTATGACCTGAACGGCACCACGGCAGAGCTGTATCCCGAGATCCGCATGGATAACGCCGGTCAAGCGTTTGATGGTGAGGTAAACGTTACGATCCGCAATGCGGAAGGCACGCCGGTCAGGCAGTATACGGCAAAGGCGCATTTTGAAACGGGCTTCTCAAATCCGGAGCTTGCACGTGTTTCGGTAGAGAACTTGACGCTCTGGGATACGGAGCATCCGTATCTGTATACGGTGGATATGGAGGTCTGCCGTGGAGCGCACATTGAGGACGCGGTCACGCTGAAAACCGGCTTCCGTACCGTTCTGGCGGCGCCGGATGGATTCTATCTCAATGGCGAAAAGCTGAAGCTGGTCGGTCTGGACCGGCATCAGTCCTATCCATATGCCGGTTATGCGCTGCCCGAGCGTGTGCAGGCGGCGGATGCGGATGTTTTGAGAAATTATCTGCACGTCAATACCGTTCGTACTTCACATTATCTCCAGTCCGAGGGCTTCCTGTCCCGGTGCGATGAGGTCGGTCTGCTGGTATTTTCTGAAATTCCGGGCTGGGGCTATATTGGCGGTGAAAAGTTCAAGGAGACCTCTCATCAGGATATCCGCGACATGATCATTACGCAGTACAACCATCCTAGCATTTTCATCTGGTCGATCCGCATCAACGAGTCTGCGGATGACGATGAATTCTATCTCAAGAGCAATGAGATCGCACACAGCCTCGACAAGTCCCGTCCAACGACCGGTGTGCGCTGCATCAAAAACAGCCATCTGCTGGAGGATGTCTACGGCTTCAACGACTTCATCCATATGACCCGCGAGGTCAAGCATTACCGCGAACTGGTCCTGACCAACCAGCAGTCGGTCACGGGTCTGACACACCGGGTGCCGTATATTGTCACCGAGTATTCCGGTCATGTATACCCGGTCAAGCCGTTTGACGGCGAAGAGCGGCAGCTGCGTCAGGCACAGATCCACGCCCGTGTGCAGAACGCCAACATGGCGCGCAATGACGCAATGGGCGCCATCGGCTGGTGCGCGTTTGACTATCAGACCCACGGTGACTATGGCTCCGGCGATAAGATCTGTTATCATGGCGTGATGGACATCTTCCGGATGCCGAAATATGCTGCCTATGTCTACCGTTCTCAGGTCGATCCGGAGAAGGAGATCGTGTTTGAGCCATGTACGCTTCTGGCGCGCGGAGAAAACGACGATAACAAGCCCATCCCCTTCATGGTCTGCACAAACTGCGACTATGTCGAGGTCGAGCTGTATGGCAAGTCGATCG
>CAKTVN010000022.1 GCA_934623545.1 uncultured Oscillospiraceae bacterium | reverse complement strand
ACGTAGGGGCGGACGACTCTGTCCGCCCGCCGCGCCGTCAGGCGCGCTAGGGATGCGCAAAGTCGTCCGCCCCTCCAATTTTTGCCGCGCACAGAAAAAGGGGCTGAATCGCCTCCCGCATCCTCCGGATGCGGTTCCCCGCGCCTTTGGCGCGGATAGAGTGTCACCCTTCGGGTGACAAAGCTCATGCCGCTTTCGCGGCATGAAAGCCCTGCGTCCTTCGGGCGCGGCAGCCCCTGTGCCTGCGGCACAGAACGGTGTCACCCCTCCGGGGTGACAAAAGCGCCGCCTTTCGGCGGCGCTTTCCTTTTAGAAAACCCTCACAAGGAACTGCGTTACGAGCACCACCGCGATCAGCGCGATGGGATATGTCGCGGCATACGCCGAGGCGACGTTGCTCGTGCCCGCCACATGGATGAGCGTGCCGAGCGCAGGCGTCGAGGTCATGCCGCCGGTGATCGAGCCGAGGATGTTCAGCAGATTCAGCTTCAGCACGTACTTCGCCACCAGATAGCCGAGGATCATCGGCAGCAGCGTCATCACGACGCCGTAGACGAAGTAGACCGGCTTAAAGTAGCGCACGAAGCTCATGCCGCCCGAGACGCCCGCGCCGATCAGGAAGACCATCAGTCCCAGCTCGCGGAAGGTCTCCAGCACCTTCTTGCTCGGCATCAGATCGGCGCGTCCGACGTGCCCGAAGTGTCCGAACACCAGCGAGACGAGCAGCGTGCCGCCGGTCGTCGTCAGCGAGAAGAAGCCGAAAAACTTGACCGAGCCGACCAAAATGCCGAGCACCGCCGCGGCGGCGAAGGGCGTGAAGCCGAAATCGTCAAATTCCAGAAGCTTTCCCTTGTACTTCGCAACGTCCCCGGTCTCCACGTGCGTGATCTTGCGGACCTCCTCTGCCATATTGGCATGGACCACGCGCGGCATGAGCTGCACGAACAGCACCACGCCGATCACGCCGAAGAGATACGCAATGCCGTAGCCGACCGTCACAGCATCCTGATACTGCGCCGCGACCGCCTCCTTCGTCGCCGAAAACGCTGGCGTGGAGGTCAGCGCGCCTGAGAGCAGCCCCGTCACGATCGCCGTGAGCTGCTTGGGGTCGGACCCGCTTTCGATCACGCGCCCGACCAGAATGCAGAGCACCGCCGCGATGCCGCCGGAGAGGATGATCACGAACCCGAGCAGCACATAGGATTTGAAGTTCTTCTTCATGTTCTTAAAGAAGTTCGGTCCGGCGATGAAGCCGACGGAGGTCACAAAGAACACAAGCCCCAGATTTTCAACGATCTTGAGCGCCTGAGAGGCGTAATTGACCTCCTCCAGCACGAATTTGGAGTTGAAATGCACCCCGAAAAAGCCGCCGTAGATCAGCGCGATCACAAAGACACCCGCTGTGCCGAGACTGATGCCCTTGATGGTGATCCTGCCGAGAATATAGCCGAAGGCTGCGATGGCAAACACCGAAAGCATCAGAAAATTTGCCGCGTTCATGGAAAAGGACATGATTTTCTTTCCTCGTTTCTTTTCTGTTCCCGCGCCGCTCAGCGAGTGAATTTGCGGGTGTAGTCCGGCAGCAGCTGCGGAGAGACCTTGCCTCCGGTAATTCCGGCTGCCGCGCGCTCCTGCTCAAACCGCGTCACATGGTCGAGCGTCAGCGCGCCGACCGTCACGTGCTTCGCCTTTTCCGCAGCGCACTGACCGGCGTTTCTGCCGAAGACGATCACGTCCAGGAGGCTATTGCCCATCAGGCGGTTGCGCCCGTGGATGCCGCCGACGACCTCGCCGGCTGCGAACAGATTCTCCACATCCGTCTGCCCGTCGGGCGTGATGTGCAGTCCGCCGTTCTGATAGTGGAGCGTCGGATAGACCAGGATCGGCTCCGTGCGGATATCGATGCCGTGCTTGCCGAACATCCGCATCATGGCGGGGATGCGTTTTTCGATCGTCCCCGCGCCGTGCTTGAGCTCGATCATCGGCGTGTCGAGCCAGACCGCGTCGCCAAGCGGCGTCTGGACGCCCTTGCCGCGCTCCGAGCATTCGCGGATGATGGAAGCCGCCGCCACGTCGCGCGTCTCCAGCGGGTTCATAAAGACCTCGCCGTCGCAGTTGACGAGCATCGCCCCAACGGAGCGGACCTTTTCCGTGACAAGTGCGCCGAAGATCTGCGCCGGGAACGCCGCGCCGGTCGGATGATACTGAAGCGTATCCGGGTAGAGGAGCTTTGCGCCCGCACGGTAGCCCAGGATGAGCCCGTCCGCCGTCGCGCCGTAGTGGTTAGAGGTCGGGAAGCCCTGATAGTGCAGCCGCCCCGCGCCGCCGGTCGCCAGAACGACCGTCTTCGCCTTCGCGATCAGAAGCTCCTTCGTCTCCATGTTCACAAGCACCGCACCCGCGCAGCAGCCGTTTTCGTCCTTGATGAGCTCGATCGCGGAGGTGAAATCGACGACCTGAATGCCGGTCCGGTCGAGTACCTCGTCGCGGAGCGTCCGCATGATCTCCGCGCCGGAATAGTCCTTTGCCGCGTGCATCCGCTTGCGGGACGTGCCTCCGCCGTGCGTCGTGATCATGGTGCCGTCCGGCGCCTTGTCAAACTCCACGCCCAGCTCCGACAGCCACTGGATCGCCTCCGGCGCCTCGGTCACGAGCTTGTACAGAAGGTCCTTCTGCGCGGCGAAATGTCCGCCGCCATAGGCGTCCAGAAAATGCTGCGCGGGCGAATCGTTGGGCTTGTCGGCAGCCTGAATGCCGCCCTCCGCCATCATCGTGTTCGCGTCGCCCATGCGGAGCTTCGTCACGAGCAGGACCTTCGCCCCCGCCTTCTCCGCCTCGATCGCCGCCGAGCAGCCTGCGCCGCCGCCGCCGATGATGAGCACATCCGCCTCATAGTCCGGGCTCGACAGGTCCGGAAGCCGCTCCGTCAGCCGCGGCTGCCCCTCGAGCAGCGCCGCCAGCTCCAGCGGGACCTTACTGCCCCGGCTCGGACCGATCTTCAGCTCGGTAAACTGGTTCTCACGATAGTCCGGATGGAAGGTCCGGAGCAGCGTTTCCTTTTCCTCCGCACTCATGCGGCGAGGGTCAAGCTTTGCATTTTCCGCGCGATGCGCCTCCACCTGCCGGATGGACTGCCGGATTTTCGGATCGGTATACATAACTTTTCCCTCCTTACTTTTCGATCTCGCGATGGTTGTAAAGCTCCTTGATCTCGTCAAGCGGCTTTTCCATCAGATTTTCGATCAGCGCCTCAAATTTTCCGTCGCGAATTTCCTGCACGCGCGCGTCGAGATGCTCGCAGTGCGGCGCGATGTATTTTCCGTTGAGCCGCCGCGCCAGCATCGCAACCTGCGGATGCGAGATGCCCGCCGGGCAGCGCGAGGAGCAGACGCCGCACATGACGCAGTCAAACGATTCCTCCGCGCACTTTTCATATTCGCCGCGCTGGGCGTAGGCAATGTACTGCATGACGTTCAGCCCCTGCGTACACGCCTTGGTGCAGGCGTTGCAGCCAACACAGGCGTAAATTTCAGGATAGAGCTGCATCATCACCTGCTCGGTCGGCTTGACCTTTTCGATGTCATAGACCGCCTTGACCAGCGGGAAGAAGGGCAGCGTCGCGACATACATATTGTCCTCGACCTTCGTCGAGCACGCGAGGCACGCCTTGAGCTCGCGGTCGCCCGCGATGCGGTAGATCGTCGCGCACGCGCCGCAGAAGCCGTTGCGGCAGCCGCAACCCCGGACGAGCTGGTATCCCGCGTACTCCATCGCCTCCATGATCGTCAGACTCGCGGGCACCTCATATTTTTTACCGAACAGGAAAACGTTCACCATTTTTTCCATTTCGTTTTCTCCTTAATATTCGTTGGGCAGCTCATCGAGCTGGTCGAAGCGGAAGACCGGACCGTCCTTGCAGACGTATTTGTCGCCGATGTTGCAGCGCCCGCATTTGCCGAGCGCGCACTTCATCTTGAGTTCCATCGTCGTATAGACCTGCTCGCGCGCGAAGCCGAGCTCCATCAGCCCCGCAAGCGTAAACTTGATCATGATGGGCGGACCGCACATCACGACGGTCTTGTCCGTCGTAAAGCCGAGCTCCTTGACGTAGTTCGGCACGAAGCCGACGTGCCCGCTCCACTCCGGCTGCTCGCGGTCGATGGTCAGATGGACGGAAATGCCGTCCTCTTTGCACCAGACCTCCTCGATCTCGGGATAGTCTACCAGGTCCTCCTTCGAGCGTGAGCCGTATACGATGTCGATCTTTCCGTACCGGTCGCGGTAATGGCGGCAGTAGTTGATGACGGAGTGCAGCGGTGCGAGCCCGATGCCGCCTGCGATGAACAGAAGGTCCTTGCCGGCAAAGTCTGTGTCGACCGGGAAGCCGTTTCCATACGGACCGCGGACCGTGATCTGCTGTCCCGCCTCCATTCCGTGCAGCCATTCGGTGACGCAGCCGCATTTTTTGATGGAGAACTCCACAAATTCCTCCTCCGTCGGGCTGGAGGTGATGGAAAACAGCGCCTCGCCCACGCCGGGAACGGACAGCATCGCGCACTGCCCCGGGATGTGCACAAACGGCTTTTTCCCATCCAGACCCACCACGCGGAAGGTCTTGACGTCCGGCGTGTCGACCCGGATATTCGTCACAACGCCGATCATGGGGATCAGAGGGTCTCTTTTCATTTGGCGGCACCTCCCAGCTCCTTGATGACCTTGACGATGTTCATGTGAATGGGGCACTTCTGAAGGCAGCGCCCGCAGCCGACGCAGCCGAACGTCCCCTCGTGGTTGTCCGGATGGTAGACCAGCTTGTGCATAAATCTCTGCCGGAAGCGCTCGAGCTGCGTCGGGCGCGGCTGACCGGCAGACATCTTCGTAAAATCGGAATACATACAGCTGTCCCAGCAGCGGAAGCGGCGCACCGTCTTTCCGTTGTCGAACTCCTGAATGTCATAGCACTGGCACGTCGGGCAGACGAAGGTGCACGTCCCGCAGCCGAGGCACGCCTCAGAGAGCGTTTTCCACTCCGGGCGGTCAAACAGCTCCTTCGTCTTTCCTGCGCCCACGTGGGACAGCTCCAGCCCCGCCAGCGGCAGCTTTTCCATTCGCGCGCGGATCTCACTTTGCTGCGCCGCGACCGCCTCGTCGGATGCGTCCTCCAGCATCGGAAGCTGCGCGCTCAGCGCCGCGCCCTTTTCCGTGTTAGCGCGCCAGTAGAGGTTTTCCTCGTCCATCCAGCACGTCACATCGCCCGCGGGCTCCGCCGCATCGATGGAAAACGCGCCGCAGAAGCAGGTCTCCTCGGGCTGCGTACACGCCAGCGTCACGACTGTCGCGTGCTCGCGCCGCGTCTGATAGTAGGTATCGACCGGCTCGGCGAGAAAAACGCTGTCCAGAATGTCAAAGCTTTTGCAGTCGCAGGCACGCACGCCGAACAGCACGAACGGCGCCGTCACATCTCGTGTCTCCAGCAGCTCAAGCTGCTTGCCCGTGACGCGGAAGCCCATCAGATTTTCGACCTGCGGGAAAAAGAGGTCCTTTGCGCTGCGCGCCGTGTTCAGCTCACCGGACAGCGCTACACCCTCCTGCCAGACGGTAAAGCGCGCCTGCGCGCCGCCGTCCTGTGCTGGGATATAAAGCGTCTGCTGCGCCGCGATGGCGGCAAACAGCTTCGGAAGCTCCGCTCTTGCGATCTTTTTCATGCCTGCGCGCCTCCTCTCTCATATACGACGGACGGCTCGCAGTCGTCCTTCCGGAAGTCCATCAGCGGCGGCTTGGAATCAAAGTCCGCGCCCGCCTGATAGACGCCGTAGAGCTCATTCGAGTCCTTGATGAACTTGCGGTTGAGCAGATGCAGCGGAATGTGCTGCGGGCAGACGCGTGAGCATTCGCCGCAGTCGGTGCAGCGCGAGACCACATGGAATGCACGGATGATGTGGAAGAAATTTTCCTCAAAGCTGTCGGCGATCGCCTTGTTGTCGGTGCCGAGGGCATGGTTGTCAAACACGCACTTCTCGCACGAGCACGCCGGGCAGACATTGCGGCAGGCATTGCAGCGGATGCAGCGCGAAAGCTCGCCGCGCCAGAACGCGAAGCGTTCCTCCGGGCTCATCGCCTCCAGCTGCGCGACCGCCGCGAAGCGCGCATCGCCGCAGTCCTCGCCCTGTTCGCCGAGCAGCTCGTCAAAATACGCGATCTTCTTTGACTTGCAGACCATGCAGCGGTCCAGCAGCACGTCTGCGCGCGCAAGCGTCTTCTCACCGTAGAGCGTCGTAATGCGCAGCGCATCGCCGTCCTCCTCGATCGCCGTCACGCCCTTGCAGCCGGCGGCTTTGATCTTTTCGATGTCGCAGTTCCCGTCGCACTGTACGCCGACCACGTAGACATTCTCCTTCGCGATGCGGTGCTCCTTGCACAGCTGCACAAAGGAATAGGAGTCGCAGGGCTTCAGAAACGCCGCGATCTTTCCGTTCTTTTTAGACTCTGCGATCAGATATTTTGAAACGTTCGCGGCGGAGAACGCGCTCCATACGAAGCCTTGCTCCACCTCCTCGCAGGAGGTGAACACCGCCGGGGTCAGATCATAGAAGAACTCGCCCCGCTTCCAGCCGATCACACGGTCGACCGTACCGCTTCGGAGCAGCTCCAGCGCCTTTTCCTTTACTCTTTGCATCTGAGATCCTCCAATCTGCGGTTTTCACCGAGCTTCGTGATCGTCTCAACAAACTCGTTCATCGTCGCCGCAAACTTCGCGCCCTCCGCTGCGGAGACCCACTCCACGCGCGTGCGCTCCTTCTCGATGCCGAGATAGTCGAGCATCGAGAACAGCAGCGTCATGCGGCGGCGCGCGTAATAGTTGCCGGTCGTGTAGTGGCAGTCGCCGGGGTGGCAGCCGCACAGGATCACGCCGTCCGCGCCGCGCTGAAACGCACGCAGGATAAACATCGGGTTCAGGCGGCAGGAGCACGGAATACGGATGATCTTGACGTTTGCGGGATAGCTCAGCCGGTTCGTGCCGGACAGGTCCGCGCCCGCATAGGAGCACCAGTTGCAGCAAAACGCCACGATGGTGGGCGTCCAGTTTTCCTTTACTTGCATATCGCGTCCACCTCCGCCAGAATTTGCTTGTTGGAGAAGCCCTTGAGGTCCATCGCGCCTGACATACACGCCACCGTGCACGCGCCGCAGCCCTGACAGACCGCCGGATTGACCTGCGCCACGCGCCGCAGGAGCGTCGTGCGGTTCGGACCGCGGAACTCCTTGTCAATGTAAGTAATTGCGCCGTAGGGGCAGACCTTTTCGCAGTTCGAGCAGCCGTTGCACATCAGCTCATCCGGCTGCGCGACGCACGGATTGCAGGTCAGGCTGTCCTTGCACAGAAGCCCGATGACCTTGGACGCCGCCGCGCCCGCCTGCGCGACAGTCTCGGGGATGTCCTTCGGTCCCTGGCACGCGCCGGAGAGGAACACGCCAGCCGTCGGGCTTTCCACCGGGCGCAGCTTCGGGTGCGCCTCGGTAAAGAAGTCGTTCGTGTCCATCGACGCGGTCAGCATCGTAGCAAGCCCTCTTGCCGATTTGTCCGGCTCGATGGCGGCGGCAAGCACGACCATGTCCGCGTCAATATGCAGCTGCCGGTTCCCGATCAGGTCGGACGCCTGCACCTTGAGCTTCCCGCCCTCGGGGACGACCTTTCCGACCATGCCCTTGACATAGTGGACGCCGTATTCCTCGACCGCGCGGCGATAAAATTCATCGAAGTTTTTGCCCGGCGTGCGCACATCGATGTAGAATACATAGACGTCCGTGTCCGGATATTTCTCGCGGCAGAGCATCGCGTGCTTTGCCGTATACATACAGCAGATCTTGGAGCAGTAGGGTTTGCCCTTCTCTCCTCCGTCGCAGCGCGAGCCGACGCACTGTACAAATACGATCGTCTTCGGATGCGCGCCGTCGGACGGGCGCAGGAGCGTCCCGCCGGTCGGACCGGCTGCGTTCATCAGGCGCTCAAATTCCAGCGACGAGACCACATCCGGGCTCTTGGAGTAGGCAAACTCGTCGAATTTGTCGAGCCGGATAGGGTCAAAGCCCGTCGCGACGACGATCGCGCCGTATTCCCGCTCGATCAGCTCATCCTTTTGCGTATAGTCGATGGCGCCCGCCGTGCAGACCTTCGCGCAAACGCCGCACTTGCCGTTTTTGAGCATATTGCAGTAGTCCGGGTCAATGGTCGCGACCTTCGGCACCGCCTGCGCAAACGGAATGTAGATCGCGCGCCGCTTGTCAAGCCCCAGGTTAAAATCGTTCGGGACCTTTTTCTGCGGGCACTTTTCGGTGCAGAGCCCACAGCCGGTACAGACGTCCTCCTTCACGAAGCGCGCCTTTTTGCGGATGGTCACATGGAAATTTCCGACGAAGCCCTTGACCGCCTCGACCTCAGAATAGGAATAGATGCCGATCTTTTCATTCTGCGCACAGTCGACCATCTTGGGCGTCAGAATGCACGCCGCGCAGTCGAGCGTCGGGAAGGTCTTGTCGATCTGCGTCATCTTGCCGCCGATGGTCGGCTTTTTCTCGACGATATCGACCTCAAATCCGGCCTCGGCGATGTCCAGCGCCGTCTGGATACCGGCGATGCCGCCGCCGATGACCAGCGCGCGCTTCGTGACCGGGCTGCTGCCCGCGGTCAGCGGCGCGTTCAGCTGGACCTTCGCGATCGCGGCTCTGCCGAGGATGACCGCCTTTTCGGTCGCCTCGTCCCGGTTCTTGTGGATCCAGGAGCACTGCTCGCGCACATTCGCGATCTCGAGCATATAGGGGTTCAGCCCCGCCGCCGCGCACGTCTTGCGGAAGGTCTGCTCGTGCATTCTGGGCGAGCAGGAGCAGATCACCACGCCCGTGAGCCGATGCTCATGGATGGCATTTTTGATCATGTCCTGTCCGCTCTGTGAGCACATATAGGGATAGTCGGTGGAGACCACGACGCCCGGCTCCTTTGCGAGCGCCCTTGCGACCGCCTCCACATCCACCGTCGCGGCAATGTTGGTGCCGCAGTGACATACGAATACGCCGATTCTCTGCATGATCTCCCCTCCTTACTTTTTATATTTGCGGAACGCGCTGGTGATCGCCTGCTGCGGAAGGTTCTCGTCCAGAAGCTCCGGAATGCGCTCCGGCTTCAGATGGTCTCCGCCCTGCCGGCGCACGACGGCGAGGCGCACCGCCTCGATCAGCGCCGCAGGCTCCACGCTGCGCGGGCAGCGCTCGACGCAGGCAAAGCAGCTCAGGCAGCGATAAATGCCCTTTGACTGCATCAGCTCGTCGATGCGTCCGCTTTCGACCATATCCACAAACTGATGCGGATGGAAGTCCATCTCGTCATACGCCGGGCACGCGCCGGAGCATTTGCCGCATTTCATACACTTTCTCGGATTGACACCGGCAATGCGGGTGATATCGTCGATCAGATCCCGGTTCGTCATTCGGTCTCCTCCTTCACGCCCAGCGCCTCGGCGAGCAGCTCGGTGAAATAATACACCGGCAGCCCGTCCTGCGCGTTCTCACGGAGATTGTACATACAAAGCGGGCAGGCTGTGATCAGCGCCTGTGCGCCGGATGCTTTCGCGTTTTCCATGATCTTCTGTACCTGCTTCTGCGCAAACTCCCGTCCCTCGATCGTCGTGTAGCCACCGCAGCATTCGTTGCGCAAGCCGTAGTAGACCGGCTCTGCGCCGATGGCGCGGATGAAATTCTCCATGATCGTGGGATTTTCCGGGTCGTCAAAGCCGAGCTCACGGCTCGGGCGCAGCAGAAGGCAGCCGTAATACGCACCGATCTTACACCCTGTGAGCGGCTTTACGACCTTCTCCGCGAGCGCGTCAAAGCCGACGCGGTCGCGCAGGACCTCCAGATAATGCAGCACGTTCGTTTCGCCCGCGTAGGGCGCGTCCAGCCTGAGATAATTCTGAACGCGAGCGGCAAGCGTCTCGTCGTTTTTCATGTCGCAGTTGACGCGCTTGATGACATGGTGGCAGGCGGAGCAGAGCGTCACCAGCTCCTGCCCGAGCGCTCTTGCCGAAGCCAGCGCGCGCACCGAGGAAAGCCGGGGAGCGATCTCGTCGCGCGCCATCGGATAGACCGCGCCGCAGCACTGCCACTCCGGCAGCTCCTGAAGCCCGAGCCCGAGCGCCTCAAACGCTCTGCGTCCATAGACGTCCAGCTGCTTTCCGCGTGTTTTCAGCGTGCAGCCGGGAAAATAAGAAAAAGTCATGTAAACCCCTCACAGTCAGACCATCTGCTCCGGATGGAACACCTCGTCGAATTTTTCCGCCGTCAGGAAGCCGAGCTCCACGCATGCCTCCTTCAGGGAAATGTTCTCTTTGAACGCTTTCTTCGCGGTCTTCGCCGCGTTTTCATAGCCGATGTACGGATTGAGCGCCGTGACCAGCATCAGAGAATTGTGCAGGTTGTGGTGCATCTTCTCGCGGTTCGCGCGGATGCCGGTCGCACAGTTGTTGTTAAAGGAGACGATCGCCTCTGCCAGCAGCCGCGCGGACTGAAGGAAATTGTAGATGCAGACCGGCATGAACACGTTCAGCTCAAAATTGCCCTGCGACGCCGCCATTCCGACCGCGACGTCGTTTCCCATGACCTGTACGGCGACCATCGTGACGGCCTCGCACTGGGTCGGATTGACCTTGCCGGGCATGATGGACGAGCCGGGCTCGTTCTCCGGGATGAAGATCTCGCCCAGACCGTCGCGCGGCCCGGAGGCGAGCCAGCGCACGTCGTTTGCGATCTTCATCATATCCGCCGCCAGCGCCTTGAGCGCGCCGTGCGCGAATACGAGCTCATCCTTGGAGGTCAGCGCGTGGAATTTATTTTCCGCCGTGCGGAACTCCCGCCCCGTCAGCGCGGAGATCTTCTCCGCGACCAGCCTGTCAAAGCCCTTCGGCGCGTTGAGCCCGGTGCCGACGGCAGTCCCGCCGAGCGCGAGCTCCTTCAGCTCCGGCAGCGCCAGACGCAGCATCGCCGCGTCCTTTTCCAGGCTGCTTCTCCAGCCGGAGATTTCCTGGGAAAATTCGATCGGCGTCGCGTCCTGCAAATGCGTTCTGCCGGACTTGACGATGCCGCGGTTCTCCTCCTCCAGCCGCCGGAAGGTCGCGGTCAGAAGCTCGACCGCCGGGAGGACCTTTCCCTCGATTGCCTCGACCGCCGCAATGTGCATCGCCGTCGGAAACGTGTCGTTGGAGGACTGGGACATATTGATATCATCGTTCGGGTGCAGAAGCTTCCTGCCCGCAAGCTCGTTGCCGCGGTTTGCGATGACCTCGTTCGTGTTCATGTTCGACTGCGTGCCCGAGCCGGTCTGCCAGACGACCAGCGGAAAATGCTCCAAAAGCTTCCCGGAGATGACCTCGTCCGCCGCCTGCTCGATCGCCGCAAGCTTTTCCTGCGTCATTTTTTCGGGCTTCAGCTCGTGATTTGCCTGCGCCGCCGCCTTTTTCAGGATGCCAAACGCATGAAGGATCTCCTGCGGCATGGTCTCGATCCCAACGCCGATCGGGAAATTTTCGTGACTGCGCTCCGTCTGTGCGCCCCAGTACTTATCTGCCGGGACCCGGACCTCACCCATGGAGTCGTGCTCGATGCGGAATTGCGCTGAATTTGTCATAACGTCTCTCCTCCTGAAGTTTCATGAACTAATCGATATAATTATAGCGAATTGAGGTGGAAAAAGAAATGCTAATTGCGCCGGAGCTATATGAAAAATCATATAGGCATATCTCAAAACTGCCTTCGCGCCGCGTCCACTGGACTTTCCGCCTCCATTATGCTATGATTTGGGAAAAAAGGAAAGAGGGTTTACGCAAAATGTGCGATCTTACCATCCGCGAGGCGCAGCCGCAGGACGCACCGTTCCTGTTGGAATATCTGAAGCAGGTCGGCGGCGAGTCCGACAATCTGCTCTTCGGCGCGGAGGGACTTCCCGCGCAGGAGGACGACGAGTGCGCGTTTCTGGAGCGCCTTCTACACGCGCGAAAATCCGTCTATCTGCTCGCTCTGCGCGGCGAGGTCATCGTCGGGCAGTGCAGCCTGATCTGTCAGGAGGATCGCCCGCGCATCGCACACTGGGGCTCGCTCGGCGTCACCGTCCGCAAGCCGTACTGGCATCAGGGGATCGGCGCGCAGCTCCTCGCGCGCGTCATCGACTTTGCGCGCAATACCGCCCAGCTGGAGCTGATCGAGCTGGAGGTCCGCAGCGACAACGCCCCCGCCATTGCGCTGTATCGGAAATTCGGCTTTGAGAAGGTCGGCGCCTTCCCGCAGATGATAAAGCTCCCGTCCGGCTACGCCGGCTGCGACAGGATGGTGCTGCGCCTGACCTGCGGGGCGTAAATGGATTTTGTTATATCACATATCAGATAGAGCGCTGCGCCCCAAGCCGTGCATTTCATGCGCGGGGCGCTTCTGCGATGGCACCGCAGTGCCTTTTTTTGCGGTGACACCGCAGCTGTGCCTCCGGCGGCACCATCTTTTCTCTCGCAAGAGAAAAGATGGTGGAGAAAAGAGTGCTAGGGGACGCGAAAATAGCGCTTGCGCGCAGAAAAACAAGTCGTTACATCCTACGTTTTTTCGTTATACCGGTGGTCAAGGAACGCCCTTCGGGCGACCGTCAAATCGGGTTTCCTGAGCGCACGATACACTTTGCGTATCGTTACGTGT
>CAKTVN010000021.1 GCA_934623545.1 uncultured Oscillospiraceae bacterium | reverse complement strand
GTTCCGCGTCCTTCGGGCGCGGCAGCCCCTGTGCCTCCGGCGCGGATAAGGCGTCACCCCTTCGGGGTGACAAAAGGGCGGACCCTTCCGGGTCCGCCCTCTTTTTATTGCTCTTCCATGATGCTGCGCAGCTGCTCCTCGCGGTACTGCCGCGTATAGAGCTGCCAATAGGCGCCCTTCGCCGCCATCAGCTCCGCGTGCGAGCCGCTCTCGACGATCTTGCCGTCGTGCACGACCAGGATAACATCCGCGCGGCGGATGGTGGACAGGCGGTGCGCGATGATGAAAGAGGTCCGTCCGGACATCACCTTCTCGATCGCGTTCTGGATCAGCCGCTCCGTCACGGTGTCGACCGAGGACGTCGCCTCGTCCAGCACGAAGATGCGCGGGTCGGCCAGCAGCGCGCGCGCAAAGGACAGCAGCTGCTTTTCGCCGGTCGAAAGGCTGCTTCCGCCCTCGCCAACGTTTGAATTGTAGCCCTCTGGCAGCCGGGCGATGATCTCCTCGGCGGAGACCGCCTTGACCGCAGCCTCGATCTGCTCCATCGTCGCGTCCTCCTTGCCGTAGCGGAGGTTTTCCAGCACCGTTCCGGAGAACAGATGCGGCGTCTGAAGCACATAGCCGATGTTGGAATGCAGCCAGAGCTGGCTGCGCTCGCGCGCGTCGCGCCCGTCGATGAGGACCTGCCCCTCGGTCGGCTCGAAGAAGCGGCAGACCAGATTGACCAGCGTCGATTTGCCCGCTCCGGTCTCGCCGACGATGGCGACGTTCGTCCCCTGCGGGACCTTCATGTTGAAGTGCTCGAGGATGTTCTCCTCGCCGTCCGGATAGTGGAAGGTCACGTCGCGGAACTCGATGTCGCCGTGCAGCGGCTCCCAGTTCTCCTTCTTCGGGTGGAAGGCGTCGCCGTATTTTTCGACGACCTCCGGCGTGTCGCGCACATCGGACTCGGTCTCCATGAGGCGCGTGAAGCGCTCGACGTTGACCTGTACGTTGACCAGCGACGAGATGACCTGTACGAGCCACTGGATCGGTTCCATCATGCCCTGCGCATAGTTCATGAACACCGACAGCGTGCCGATCAGCATCACGCCGTTTCGGGTGATGATGCCGCCGCGCCAGAGCACGATCGCCAGCGCGATGGAGGCGGCGAACGCCGTCGTGGACATGAAGACGCTGCGGAAGTGCATCGCCCGGACGCTGACGCGCTTCATCTCGCCCGTCAGCTGGTCGAACTCCCGCTCGACCTTGTCCTCGATGACCAGCGTTTTCGTCGTCTTCGCGCCGACGATGCCCTCGTTGAACGAGCCGGTGATCTGTGAGTTATGCTCGCGCACCTTGCGGTGGTAGAACACGAGCTTTTTCTGGAAGAACGCGCTCGACACGGCGAGCACCGGCACGATCACCATCACGCACAGCGCCAGCTTCCAGTTCAGGATGAACATCATGACGATGGCGAACACGAGGTACGCAATGTACCACACGCCCTCCATCACGCCCCATGCGAGCGTGCCCGCAATGCGGTCGGTGTCCGAGATCACGCGCGCATGGATGTAGCCGACGCTGTTCTGGTTGAAATAGGAGAACGAGAGCGTCTGAAGATGGTCAAACGCCGCGCGGCGCAGGTCGCGCCCGACATAGAGCTCCGCCTTGCACGCGCCGTAGGCGGAAATGTAGTTCGATACGGTCTGCACGACCATGACCAGCAGATACAGCGCGATGAACATGCCGACGCCCTGCATGGTCTTGTCTGCGATAAAGTGGTCGATGGCGTACTGCTGGAACAGCGGGATGACGACATCCATGCCGCTTGCCACGAGTCCCATCAGGACCATCCAGAAAAACAGCTTTGCATAGCCCTTCAGATACGGGAAGAGCTTCGGAATGCCGAACCAGGGAAGACTCTTACGGTTTTGCTCCTTCATGCCGTCTCCTCCTCTCCGATAGACATCTGCATCTCATAGATCTGGCGGAACAGACCGTCCTGCGCCAGAAGCTCCTGCGGCGTACCGAGCTGAAGCACCTTGCCGTGCTCCAGCACCAGAATGTTGTCGCAGTCCATGAGCGTCGTGATGCGGTGCGAGATGATGATCGTCGTGGCATCCTTCAGATCGCGGCTCAGCGCGCCGCGGATCTTTTCGTCCGTCTGCGTATCGACTGCGGAGAGCGAGTCGTCGAAGACCATGACCGGTGTCTTTTTCGTCAGCATCCGCGCGATGGCCACGCGCTGCTTCTGACCGCCCGACAGCGTTACGCCGCGCTCGCCGACCATCGTCTCATAGCCCTGTGTGAACTGCTCGATGTCGTCATGGATGCACGCGGTCTTCGCCGCGCGGCGGATGGTCTCGTCGTCCGCGCCGCAGATGCCGATGTTCTCCTCGATGCTTCTGGAGAACAGGAACGGCTCCTGGAGCACGACGCCCACATGATCGCGCACCCACTGCGCGGGCATGGACGCAATATCCTCCCCGCCGACCGTCACACGTCCGGAGGACGGCGCATAGAGCCTGCACAGCATCAGAAGCAGGCTGCTCTTGCCGGAGCCGGTGCCGCCAAGGATGCCGAAGCTCGTACCGGCAGGAATTTTGAAGGACACGTCGCTCAGCACGTCCGGTCCCGTCTCATAGCGGAAGGTGACATGGTCGAAGACGATGTCTCCGTCCATTGGCTTTTCCTGCGCGTCCGGCGCGTCGGTCTCGACCGGCGCGTCCAGCACCTCCGCGATGCGCGCGACCGAGACGCTCGCCTTGCTCATCTCCGAGATGATGCGTCCGAGGCGGCGGACTGGTCCGATGATCATGCTGTTGTAAATGCAGAAGGAGACAAAGTCGCCCTCTGACAGCTCGCCCTTCACGCACAGAACGCTTCCGATGACGACGACCAGCATCGTCTGAAGGCAGCTCGACACGTCGCCGATCGCCCAGAAGTCGGACATCAGCCGGCAGAGCTTGACCCACAGTCCGGTATATTCCTGGTTCTGCTTTTCAAAGCGCTCGCGCTCAAATTCCTCGCGCCCGAACGCGCGCACCACGCGCACGCCCGTCAGATTCTCCTGCGCGATCGTGGACAGGACGCCCTCCGCCTCATCGCAGTCGGTGAAGCTGTCGCGCAGAGAGTTGTGGAACAGGATGGAATAGACGACCACGATCGGGAACATGATGAGCGGCACCAGTGCCAGCTTCCAGTTCATCAGGATCATGCACAGCAGCGCCAGCACGATCATCACGATGATCCGGAACACAGAGACGAACTGCTCCTGGAAGAAGGTCTTGATGCGCTCTACATCCGAGGTACAGCGCTGAATGATGTCGCCGGTCGGGTTTTCCATGTGCCATTTCCACGGCAAATGCTGAATGTGATGGTACAGAAGGTCGCGGCTCGTCTTGACGAGCGTCTCGCCCGCCTTGGCGCTGTAAAGATTCGTCCAGTAGCGGAACAGCGCCGACAGCAGCCCGAACGCCGCCATGAGCGCCGCCGGAGCCCAGAGGTTCGCCCGGATCCACTCCAGTCCTCCGAACTGATCGGTCAGCCGCTGCGCCAGCGCCTGCTGCACGGGCTTGTTTCCGATGAAGGAGTCCACGCTCACGCGGATGATCTGCGGCACGACCAGCTCACAGGCGGTAAAGATGATGCCCGACAGGATGCACGCCGCGAAATAGCGTCCGCTTCCATGCAGCAGCCTGCGCAGCGTGCGCCCATTGCCCTTCTTTTTCTGCGTATTCGCTTTCACTTCTTCCCCTCGCTTTCGTTTTCAGATTGGATCAAATGGTTTGGGAGCCTCTGAGAAAATGGTCTCTGGTCTCCGGCGTCTCCCCTCCGCCGGTCTTCTCAGATCTTCCCTGTGCGATAGTCCGGCGGCGCACACCCCAAGCGCCGCCGAATTTGCCGCCGTGAAATGCAGCAATTATATATGCTAACACAGCGGTTTCGAAAAAGCAATGTATTTTCCGTGTTTTTCTTATATTTTTGCGCGTTTTCCGCACATCTGCGAGCGATTTCCGCCCTTGATCAGCCAAAAACGGCGCAGCGTATTCCCTTTTTGCCGAGGAAGTGGTATAATATATCATATCGTTCCGCAAGGAGGATTTTTATGGATTTTCTGAGGCTTCTCGAGGGCATTCGCCTGCCCGCGCTGGATTCATTTTTCGGTGCTGTGACCTACCTCGGCGATGAGGTCGCGTTCATGGTGCTCGCGTTCGTGCTTTTCTGGTGCGTTGACAAGCGGACTGGCTACTATGCCTTCCTCGTCGGCTTGTTCGGGACCGTTGCAAATCAGTTCCTGAAGATCGCTTGCCGCATCCCGCGCCCGTGGGTGCTCGACCCCGACTTCACCATCGTGGAGCGCGCCCGCGCCGCGGCGACCGGCTATTCCTTCCCGTCCGGGCACACGCAGAACGCCGTCGGCACCTTCGGTGCGGCGGCTGTGATGACGAGGCGCAAATGGGTGCGCACGGTCTGCATCGTCTTCCTGCTGCTCGTACCGTTCTCGCGGATGTACCTCGGGGTCCATACGCCGCTGGATGTCGGCGTCGCGTTTGCGATGGCGCTCGCGCTGCTCGCGGCGCTGTATCCCGCGTTCCGCACGGAGCAGACCATGCACAAAGCCATGCCGTGGCTGATCGTCGCCGCGCTGGCATTCTCCGGCTGCTTCCTCGGCTATGTGCGCGGGCTGCGTGCCGATTTCGCCCCCGGCTCCGAGGATGCGTCCAACCTCGCCTCCGCCGTCAAGAACGCGTGGACGCTGGCAGGCGCAGTCGTGGCGCTGCTGCCCATGTATTTTATCGAGAAAAAATACGTCCGCTTTGAGGTCAAAGCCGTCTGGTATGCGCAGCTCCTCAAGGTCGCGCTCGGACTTGGGCTCGTTGTCGCGATCAAAGCGCTTCTGAAGGCGCCGCTGCGCGCGCTTTTGCCCTCCGGTCCCGCCGACGCGGTCCGGTATTTTATCATCGTGCTGTTTGCGGGCTGCGTCTGGCCGCTCACGTTCCGCTTCTTCGCGAAGCTCGGCGCAAACGGCAGAAAGGGTCAGGCATGATACTTTTGTATATTCTCCTCGCGCTGCTCGTGCTGCTGCTCGCAGCCGGATACGCAGGCTTTCGCATCGCCTGCGTCCGCAAGTGCGTCCCGCCCGTCCCGCCGACGCCGGAGTATGTGCGTCACACCTCCTACGCGCGCTGGGCGGAGGAGGTGTGCGCGGGCGCAGACTGGTTTTTGCGGCAGGACCCGCAGGAGCTGCACGTTATGAGCTACGACGGCAAGCGTCTCGCGGCGCGTTTCCTGCCCTGCGAAAACGCCAAGGGCACCGTATTGCTGTTCCACGGCTACCGCTCTTCCGGGCTGGTCGACTTCGGGCTTTCCGTGCAGTTCATCCACCGGCAGGGCTACAACATCCTGCTGCCCGATCAGCGCGCGCACGGCGCGTCGGAAGGGCGCTATATCACCTTCGGCGCGCGCGAGCGCTATGATGTGCTGTCCTGGGTCACATATCTCTCGCAGATGCTCGGGCAGCAGCACCCGATGTATCTCATAGGGATCTCGATGGGCGCGAGCACGGTGCTTATGTCCTCATGCTTCGATTTTCCCGCGAATGTGCGCGGCATCGTCGCCGACTGCGGCTTTACCTCGCCGTATGCCATCATGAGGGACGTTCTGCATGAGCGCTGCCCGCAGCTTCCGGCGGGACTGCTCCTGTTTTTCTCCGGGCTTTACGCTGCGCTCTTCGCCGGCTTCACACTGAAGGGCTGCTCGACGGTCGACGCCGTCCGCGCCTCCGCCCTGCCGGTTTTGTTCCTGCACGGCACCGCCGACCGCTTTGTTCCCCCGCGCATGAGTGAGGAAGCCTGCAATGCCTGTATGGGCGAAAAGCGGCTGCTTCTGATCAGCGGCGCAAACCACGCCGTGTGCTACGCCGTCGACCAGCCGCGCGTCCAGTCCGCGCTGGAGGAGTTCTTTGAAAATCATCTTCCAAAGGAGGATTCAGTATGAGACAAAATCATGAGATCCTGCGCGCCGCGCCGCTTCTGAATGCGTCCGGCGACCTTACCGAGCCCGGCTGGGCAAAGCAGCTTCTGCCGGTCTACCGCCGCTCCGACATCCGCGTCAGCCCCATGCGCATCAAGGAGTGGGATTACTATCTCATCACCGACGGACACATCGGGCTCGCGCTGACCATCGCGGACAACGGCTATATGGGGCTGGATTCGGTCTCCTTCCTCGACTTCGACGAAAAATGGGAGCAGACCAAAAGCCCCATGCGCCTTTTCCCAATGGGAAAGACCGGTCTGCCCGAAAGCTCCTGCGGCGGCGCATCCGAGATCGCGCGCGGCGGCTACGCCCTCGCGTTCTATCATGACGGTGACGCGCGGCGGCTGAGCTTCCACATGGACAAGTTCCTGCACGGCGACGCCATCGAGGGCAGCATCACTCTGACCTGCGCACCGGAGGAGAGCATGGTCATCGCCACGCCCTTTGACAAGCCCGGACATTTCTATTACAACCAGAAGATCAACTGTATGCGCGCCGAGGGCTGGCTCTGCGTCGGCAGCCGCCGCTTTGAGCTCACGCCCGACCGCTTCTTTGCCGTTCTGGACTGGGGCAGAGGCGTCTGGACCTATCACAACACCTGGTACTGGGGCAGCGCCTCGGGCGAGCTGGACGGCGTGCCGTTCGGCTGGAACATCGGCTATGGCTTCGGCAATACCGCCGCCGCGACCGAAAACGTCCTGTTCTATGACGGGAAGATCCATAAGCTCGGCGATGTCACCTTCCACATCCCGAAAAACGCGAAGGGCAAAGAGGTCTATCTGAAGCCTTGGACCTTTACGAGCGACGACAACCGCTTTTACATGGATTTCACGCCGGTCCTCGACCGCAGCGCCCTGACCAGCGCGCTCGTCATCAAATCCGACCAGCATCAGGTCTTCGGGCATTTCACCGGGCGCGTCACGCTGGACGATGGGACGGTCCTCCCCGTGCGCGACTTCTTCGGCTTCGCCGAGAAGGTCGAGAACAAATGGTGAGCGAAGCACGCCATTTTGTCACCCCGAAGGGGTGACGCCTCTACGTCCCCCGAAAGGGGGACGTTTTTGCGCCCGAAGGACGCGATTTCGTCACCCAAAGGGTGACACCTTATCCGCGCCGAAGGCGCGAGGGTAATTGCGTCCGGAGGACGCGGGAGGCTTTCTCCGGATTCACCGGAGTGCCGATTTTGCGGTGAGACCGCAACTGTCGCTCCGCGGGCATACTTTTTTCTGTCTTGCCAGAAAAAAGTATGCAAAAAAGAGGCGCAGGACGCGAAATAGCGCTTACGCGCAGAAAAACGAGTCGTTACACACTGCGTATTATCGTTACACCGGCAGTCAAGGAACGCCCTTCGGGCGACCGTAGAATCGGGTTTCCTGAGCGCACGATACGCCTTGCGTATCGTTACGTGTGCGCCCGTTGAATATTTGACGTATGGAAGTCGAAAGAGACGCAGAGTATTTCAACTACCTCGCCGGTCTATCAAATACGCATCTGCATCGCGTTTTTTTGTTAATTTGAAATTTGCTTTGCACAAACCAAACTCCGGGAATGATCCAAGAAGGGGGCATCAGCCCTCTTCTTGGTCGTTTTAAGGGGGATTGCAAAGGGGGGAAATCGAAATCCCCCCTTTGCCATTCTTTCTTTCAACCGTCAACGGCGCTTTCTTTCTCATGCTGAGAAAGAAAGCGGGGTTGAACCGCCCCCCGCGCCTTTGGCGCGGATAGAATGTCACCCCTCCGGGGTGACAAAAGCGCCGCCCCTTCGGGCGGCGCTTTTTATCTCATTTCCTTCTGCGGCGGAGGCGTACAGGGATCAAAGTGCTTCGGACCATCGTCCAGGAACTCACTCACGCGGACGCCGCGCGCGTCCTTCATCGCTTCCACGTGCTTGTGGATCAGCTCCTTGACCACGAGCGGCTCGCGGATGTTCTTGAGCTCCAGATGCGGCGAGCTCTTGTCCGACGAGTGGATCACGATCGTGCCGACGCCGAACAGCCGCTGCCCCAGCGATACGTGAACACTGATGTCGCTCACGCGATAGAGCAGGACCTCTTCCATCTTCATGTTCAGCAGCCCGGTCTGCATGAACAGCCGGTCCTCTGACAGGAAATACTTCGTAAAAGTCAACGGCATCCCGAGAAAGCGCTTCCGGTCGGACCAGAGCGTTTCGATTCCCATTTTCATGGCACAGCCTCCCTTTTCTTTTTTCTTTCAGTATACTGCGTAATATTCATGCGGTCAAGCCGCGCTTTGCCGCTTCGCCCACTCATTTCTGCGGCTTTACGCTCTGCACGATCGCCGCGATGACCTTGTCCATCTCCAGCGGCTTTGCCAGATGCGCATTCATGCCCGCGGCGAGACACTTCTCCGCGTCCTCGCGGAAGGCGTTCGCCGTCATGGCAAGGATGGGGATGGTCTTCGCGTCCGGGCGCTGCATGGCGCGGATGGCGCGGGTCGCCGCAAGCCCGTCCATGACCGGCATCATGATGTCCATCAAGATGGCGTCAAAGGTCCCCGCCGGGCTTCCTTCAAACAGCTCCACCGCGGCTTTCCCGTCGTTCACGACCGTGACCTCCGCGCCCGCGTCCGCCAGAAGCGTCTGCGCGATCTCCGCGTTCAGCTCATTGTCCTCCGCCAGCAGCAGACGCAGCCCTCGGATACTGGGCGCCGGTCCGGCGCTTGCCCCGGGCTTTTCCGCTTTCGGAGCCTCAGCGATCTCAAAGGGGATGGTGATCACGAAGGTCGAGCCCTCGCCCTCCTTGCTGGTGACGGAGATCGAACCGTCCATCTGCTCCAGCAGTCCCTTCACGATCGGCATTCCAAGCCCTGTGCCCTGATAGACGCTGCGTGCGTCGGAATGCTCCTGCGTAAAGGGCTCGAAGATGTGCCGCAGATAATCCTCGCTCATGCCGATGCCCGTGTCGGAGATCGTCCAGCGGTATCTCACCGTACCGTTCTCCGCGCCGAGACACTGGACGCTGCTGTAGATCTTTCCTCCGGGCTTGTTATATTTGATGCAGTTGCTGTAAATGTTCAGGAAGATCTGGCGCAGATGCAGCGGACTGCCATAAACGTCGGGATACGGCAGCGCCGATCGCGGGGCAATTTCCAACTCGATCCCTGCCTCCGAAGCCCGCTCGCCCACGATCGCCACGATCTCCTGCGTCAGCTGTACCAGGTTCACCACCTCATGGGTCAGCCGGGTCGCGCCGTCTTCGAGCTTGCTCGTTTGCAGCACGTCGTTGATAAGCGACAGCAGATGGTCTGCCGAGGTCATCATTTTCTTATGATTTTCATACACGAGCCCGGCATCCTCGAAGTGCGCCATATCGATCTTGAGCAGCCCGATGATGCCGTTGAGCGGTGTGCGGATGTCGTGGCTCATACGGGAAAGGAAGCTGCTCTTGGCCGCAGCCGCCTTCTCTGCCCGCAGCGCAGATTCGGCAAGCTCGTGGTTCTTTTCCTCCAAGATCTCCGTGTAGTGCTTCTGAGCGGCGATCTGTTTCTTCTGGTAGGACTGCTCTGCGCTCCTCCAGAGCATATGCACCGCAACCAGAATCAGCAGATAGGCGAACAGCGTGTAGATCAGATTTTTCGGCGTTATCCTGAACACAGCGCGCTCGTTCATATAGGCGTAGATATAAAAGCTCCGTCCCTTGTCCACCAAGCCGAAATCCTGCTCGATGATTGTTCCGTTTCTGGCATGCATGAGCGTGTTGCTGCCGACGGATTCCATCAGCTTCTTCAGGATCGGGATCTCATCCACATCCGTGCCGATCAGCGCGCCTTTGTTGGAAGCAACGATCCGTTTGCCGCTGCTGATGGCAATGACGCCGCCCAGCTCCGATTGATAGCCGGATGCCAGCATGTAAATGGCATTGTTGAAAGTATGTGCATAGGCCGCAGAGGTATAATAGTAGCCGACGATCACCCCCGGCTGATCTGCGCGGGGCGCAGCGGCAAGATCGATATAAGCATCGTCCTCAAATCTGATACGGACCATGTAGCGCTTTTCGGCAAAGCCGCTCACATCCAGCAGTGCCGCGCGGTCGATCCTCTCCAGCAGCTCCTCCGCGGTGAAGCCCGCCTCATCGTACTGCGCCAGAACATTTCCCTCCGGGTCCAGCACGAACAGTCCGTCCAGATAGCTGTCCATCGCGCAGAGCTTCAGCTCATCCTCCAGCTCCTGCTGCGCAGAGAGCGTCGCTTCGCCGTACTTCAGCCGCCATTGCGTCTGCTCCGCGCCCTGCGTGACCCGCAGCAGACTTTTGGACTCGGAAGCAGCATCGCGCAGCTGAGAGTTGTTGCACTGCTTTTTGATATACTCCACCGTACTGAGGAGGTGTTTTTCTGCCATAGACATATCCGCTCTCATTGAGACCACTGCTACTGTGATCAGCAGCAAAAGTCCGATGATGATCTCAATCGGAAGGATCCTCCGCCAGTGCGGCGTCGTTTTATTCTTCATTGCCGCCTCCCAGATACTGCTCCGCATCCGGCAGATATTTGCCGATGATCTCCGCTGCCGTTCCGTCCGCCCGCATCCCGGCAAGCGCTTCGTTCAGCGCTGTGTCCAGCCCGCGCGTATCATCGTTGTCAAACGCAACGCCGAGCCCGACTGTCAGCAGCGGCTCCTCCAGGATCCGGAACTCCAGCCCGGTCTCCGCCATAAACTCCCTGATGGCAGTAGCGTGCGCTGTGATCGCGTCCACATAGCCCTTGCTCAGAAAAACGAAGATCAGGTCGCGCTTCTGCGTCGAGATGACCTTGCACAGCTGCGGCAGCGTGCCGTCGTGGCTGCGGATGATATCCTCCGGCTTGGTAGTGGACTGCACGGCAACGATCTTGTTTTCAAGGTCCTGCAGCGTATAGATCTCGCTGTCCACATTCACTGCCACTACCTGCTGGCTCTGCATATAGGGTCCCGCCCAGCGGTATTCCGTTTCACGTCCGTCTATGGTAAAGCTGCTCCAGATGCAGTCGATCTCGCCGCTGTGGAGCAGTTCCTTTTTCTCTTCCCAGTTGATGAGCACGAATTCCGGCTGATAGCCCATACGGGCAAACGCCTCCCGCGCCAGCTCCACGTCCACACCGGTCATGTCGCCGTCCGTGTCCACATAACTGAAGGGCGGATATGCGTCACAGCCGACCGTTATGACCGGAAGCCCGGCATTTTCGCCGGACACTGCGGCATTTTCCGCACCGCTGCAAGCGGTCAGAAGCGCCGCGGCGCAAACCGCCGCAAGCAGCAGCTTCAAAACCCGCATCCTCCGCATCGTGATTTCCCCTTCGACCGTAAATAATGTTTATTGTACCATTTCCTCAATTCTATTTCAATGGCTGTTGCCGGAAAACGCCGAAATTTCGCGGTGCACCGCGCGCCGCAGCCTGCCATTCTTGCCTCAAATTTTATATTCGTGACAGAAAACGGTTGCTTTTTTCCGCGCGGGATGATAGAATAGCAAAGCGATCGAAAATATCGACCATTACGCAGGATTCGTACATCGGTAGTACATCGGCTTCCCAAGCCGAGGAGGCGCGGGCGACCACAAGCATTTTGCCGTCGCCAGACGGTCACGATGCGCAGCATCGCAGCTTTTGGCAAAGCCAGAAGAAAATGCGCCGCGGCACGGAGGCGGCTTGCCGCCGGAGTATTCCCGTATCACCACGCGAAGCGCGGTCAAAAAGTTCATATGCAGGATTAGTACATCGGTAGTACATCGGCTTCCCAAGTCGAAGAGGCGCGGGCGACCGCAAGCATTTTGCCGTCGCCAGACGGTCGCGATGCGCAGCATCGCAACTTTTGGCAAAGCCAGAAGAAAATGCGCTGCGGCACGGAGGCGGCTTGCCGCCGGAGTATTCCCGTATCATCGCGCGAAGCGCGATCAAAAAGTCAATACGCAGGATTAGTACATCGGTAGTACATCGGCTTCCCAAGCCGAGGAGGCGGGTTCGATTCCCGTATCCTGCTCCATCTGAAAACACCACTGCAATCCGAACCCGCTTGGGTTGGACACAGTGGTGCTTTTCTTATTTTCTCTGTGTTTTCAGTACGTTTACGCCTTGCTTGGTGCAAAGCATCTTAGACGTAAAAATGGAAAACACATAAAATCAGACCGCAAAACGTGAAAAGTACGGAAACCGAACCATGCGGTCGGCTTATTTCTTCTCGGTTTGCTTGGAGTTTTCGTAGTATTCCTGCTCTTTCTTCGTAGGCGTCTTGTATCCATTCTTCACGTGTGGACGGGTCTCATTATAAAATTTGATATATTCTGCGATCGCCGCTCTGAGTTCCTGCTCGGAGCGGTATTTTGTTCGGTAAAGCTCTTCTCGTTTCATTGAAGCAAAGAACGATTCCATGACAGAATTATCATATGGGATGTGCGCACGGGAAAACGACTGCGTTACACCAAGGGATTGCAGATAAGCGCAGAAAGCGTTTGAACGGTAGTTGCTGCCGCGGTCTGTGTGAAACAGTATTGGAAGCTGCGGTTGACGCTGCTCATACGCAAGCTTAAACGTGCTTTTTACAAGCTGTGTGCTGTTTTTCAGACCAATCCGGAAACCAACCACCATGCGTGCATACAAGTCAATAATCACGCATATGTAAAGTTCCTTTTCCTCGTAGCGGAAACAGGTTACATCACTGACCCAGATCTCATTCGGTCGCGTTGCGGTAAACTGCTGGTTGAGATAATTCTTGCACCGTTTGGTCTCCTTATCATACTGTTTCTTCGCGCCCTG
>CAKTVN010000020.1 GCA_934623545.1 uncultured Oscillospiraceae bacterium | reverse complement strand
GTGCCATACGGCATCAGATCCTTTTCCAGCAGATCAAGCGCGTCCCTCCGGTCGACGGTGTAGTCGAGCCCTGCGCTTCCGTCCTGCATCCACTTGCGCGAATAGGTGCGATATTCCTCCTCGACGCGCGGATAATCCGTCAGTGCCTGCTGCATCTGCTCATACTGCGCATGGACGGACCGGTAGTCGCTTTCCGCGCGGTCCGCGCGCGCAAGCTGGTCGAGCACGCCGAATTTCGCGACGCACGCGCACAGCGCGGCGATCGCCAGCGCGCCCAGCACCAGCGTCAGCACGCTCTTGGTGCGCGGCTCATGCTGCGCCAGATTGACGCTGCGCTTTTCCGGATACCGGACGCCGGCGTCTGTTTTTTTCAGTTTCATACGCCTCGTCTCCTAGTCTCTCTGCATCGCGCAGCCGATGGCTGCGGCATAGAGCCACGGCATATCGAGCGCCGTTTCCGGCAAAAGCTCGCCGACCGGGCGGATGTCCAGCCGCACCGTCTCGGAAAAGCTTCTGCGCAGCGCCTCGACCGCCGCGCCGCCGCCGCACAGATACACGCAGCGCAGCGTCCGCTCACGGTTGTTGTAGTTGTAAAAATTGACCGCCTTTGTGACCTCCGCCGCCATGCGGTGATAGAGATCCCGCGCGTCCTCGCTTCCCAAAATGCCGTCGTAGTCGGCGAGCATCTGCGCGTGCGCAATGTGCTCGTCCACGCCGGTTTTGTCTGAGATCAGGTGTACCAGATCGCGCATCCCAAGCTCAACGCTTCGGCGCGTGGCGACGTTCCCGTCCTGGAAAATGTGCAGCCGGAGCCCGGTCTCGCCGATGTCGACGACGCACACGTCTTCGCCGTTCTGCGCGCCCGCTGCGGCAAAATGCGCGCGTACCAGCGCCGCGTAGGCGCACTGCTCCGGCAGCGCGAGCTTCAGCCGGAAGCCCGCCCGGCGCAGCATGGCGCGGTAGTCCTCGATCGTGCTCTTGAGCACGGCGCAGGCAAACAGCTGCATCTGCACCGCCTTGCCGCTCTCGTCGCGCTCGATGCCCTGCACGGAGTAGTCGAAATAATACTGTCCCTTCTCCTGCGTCAGATAGTCGCGGAACTCAAACGGCAGGTTGTACGCCAGCTGCTGCTGTGTCATCGGCGGCAGCGCCGTACTGCGCGTGAAGACGAGCCGGTCCGGTAAGATCACCGCAGCGCCTGTCCTCGGTATTCCGTTTTCCTTCGCAAGCTGCTTGAGAAAATCCGCCATGGCGTCCATCGAAACGATCACGCCGTTTGAAACCAGCTGATCCGGCAGCGGCGCGGCGACGGTCTTTTTGACCCGTCCGCCCGCGTACCACACAAGCTTCGCCTGCGCGGTGCCGAGATCCATTGCAACAATTTGTCCGGTCATCTGCTCGACCTCGCCTTTCCGGCGCGGAGCATTATGTAAACAGCCCCAGATACGCCTCAATCAGTTTCCCGCCCCAGAGGAGCGTGATGATCGCCGCCGCGCAGATCGACGGTCCCCACGGGAAGAGCTTCGGATCCTCCGGCTCGTTTTCCGCGCGGGGCGCGTCCTGCGCCTCCGGCTTTGCCCGCCGCAGCTGCGCGATCAGCCCGAATACGATGCCGATCACACACGCCAGCAGCAGACACAGCAAATTCCGTTTCCAGCCGAGATAAAGCCCCGTGAGGAACACCAGCTTCACATCTCCGCCACCCATTGCCTCGACGCCCCGGAGCTTTTCATACAGCAGCACCACCGCCAGCAGCCCGCCGCCCACGGCAAAGCCGCCGAGCGCCGCGTCCGGCAGATCGTGCTCCCAGTCCGGAAGCAGAAAAACAAAGGCAATACGAACAATAAAACCGGTCAGAATAAACCGGTCTGGAATCATATATCCCTCCAAATCCGCGAACGCGCTCGCGAGCAGAATGCACGCAAAGATCGCGTATTCAAGGGTTTGGAGCGAGATATCATATCGCAGCAGCAGCGCCACAAACACCGCCGCCGTCACAAGCTCCGCCAGCACATGGCGCACAGAGAGCTTCGCGCCGCACCAGCGGCAGCGCCCCCTGTGAAAAGCATAGCTGAACACCGGCACAAGGTCCCCCGCCGTGAGCACGTGCCCGCACTCGTCGCAGTGCGACCTGCCGCGCAGGACGCTCTCGCCGTGGACGATGCGCCATGCCATACAGTTAAGGAAGCTGCCCATGCACGCGCCGAAAACGCCCGCCAGAACGCAGCAGTAGACCGTGATCGCCGGGGAGAGATACAGCATGGCGCGCTCCTTTCTGCCCTCCCGGTTGCAGGGACCGCAACCCATCGGTCCCCGTGCAATCGTGAGGCTGACTTACAAAAAATAAGTAGGTTGACCTGTAAAGCTTGAATTAGCCGCCGATACCAACGGTAATCTTCGCATTCTCGTCGCCATCTTTGTAGGTGATGGTCCAGCCGGAGCCGGAGACAGCCGCTGCAACGTCCTGACCGGCAATCGTAACACTGTCGCCGCTCTCCCATTTCGCCTTCTTCTGGACAGCGTTAACAGTCGCAGTATAGGTGTTCGTGCCGTCACCATTATCAGTCTTCGTAACGCCAGTCTGAGAGGTTTCCGTCAGAGCGCAAGCCATGACCTCTGCGTAAGCAGCGCGGACGTTCGCCTCGTCGGTCGCCTCGCGGGACTTCTCGAGCGCATTGTTGAAGGTGGGGATAGCGATGGCAACGAGGACGGCGATGATCGCGACAACGATCAGCATCTCCATCAGCGTAAAGCCCTTGTTGTTCTTCTTGATCTTGGAAAGCATAGCAAATTTCCTTTCTTTTTAAAAAGTTTTTTGTAAAAGTGCTTTATATCTCCTCCGCCAGGGTTGTATGACGGAGCGTGATAACGAATTGATCAGCCGATGCTGCCGTACATCGAGAACATCGGCAGATAGACGGCAAGCAGCAGAACGACCGTCAGCACGGCAAGTACGATGGTGATCGCCGGTTCGAGAATGGTGAGCAGGCGCTCGGTGATGACCGCGACCTCGTTGTCAAAATAGCCGCCGACGACGCTCAGCGTCTGCTCGAGATCGCCGGACTGCTCGCCAACGCCGGTCATCTCCGTCAGCATGGGCGGGAACTCCGGATGCTCGGACATAGAGTCCGCGAGCCGCCGTCCCTGCTCCACGCGCTGCCGCACGCTGCGGACTGCGATGCCGAATACGTAGTTTCCCGCGACGTTCGCCGTGACCTCGAGCGCCCGGACGACCGGAAGCCCGGCGGAGAGCATGGCGGACATGGTGTTTGCGAACTGCGCGCTTGCGCTCATGCGGTGCAGCCGGTGCAGCGGCGAGCGGAAGAGCTTGCCCTTCGCGATGGCGATGCGCCCCGCCTCGGTGCGGAGCATCAGCATATGGATGAGCCAGACGCCCGCGATGATCATTAAGATCGTCCACCAGTAGCCCGTCAGGAAATCCGACGCCGCGATGAGCGCGACCGTGATCGAAGGCAGCTCGCTGCCGAGATCGCGGAAGGTCTCCACAAACAGCGGCACCGCCTTGATCATGATGATGGCAAATACGATCGCCGCAACGACGAGCACGATGCACGGATAGGTCAGCGTACTGATGACCTTTGCCTTCGTTTTGGCGCTCTTATCATAGTAGGTGCGCATCCGGTCGAAGCAGCTTTCCAGCGTACCGGACTGCTCGCCCGCGCGGACGGTCTCCAGAAAGGTCTGCGGCAGCTTCGGGCAGTTTTTTTCAAAGCTCTGCGCCAGCCCATAGCCGCCGGAAACATCCTGCCGGACCAGCCGCAGCGCGCGCTGAAGCTCTTTGTTCCTGACCTGCGCCGCGACCATCTCCACGCACCGGTCGATCGGAAGCCCCGACGAGAGGATGATGGAGAACTGCGAGCACAGGATCGCCAGCTCCTTCTCGCTGATGCGGAAGCCGCCGACGGAGCCGCCCAGACGCACCGTCTGACGGACCGGCTCGATCTGTGTGATGATGGAGCAGGTCTCGCGCAGCTGCGAGACTGCCTCGTATTCGTTGTAAGCCTGAATGACGCCGGAGAGCTTCGCGCCGTCGGGCGAAAGTCCCTTGTATCGGTATGTCGTCACAGGCGCTCACCTTCCTTTGTATCTGAAACTCAGTAACGCGGCACCGCGTCGAATTTTTCGGGGTCGCGGCAGTATTCGCGTGCGGTCTGGCGGCTGATGGCGCCGTTTTTCACCAGCTGCTGAAGCGCGGCGTCCATGGCGATGCAGCCAATCTGCCCATTCATGGTGATGAAGCTGTCGATCTGTGGGGTCTTGTCCTCGCGGATGAGGTTGCGGATGGCGCTGTTGACCACCATCACCTCGCACGCCGCCGCACGTCCGCGTCCCGACTTGCGCGGGAGCAGCTGCTGCGACAAAACCGCGCGCAGCGAGGTCGATACCTGCATCCGGATCTGACGCTGTCTACCCTCGGGGAAGACGTTCACCATCCGGTCGACGGATTCGGCAGCCGAGCCGGTATGCAGCGTCGCAAAGACGAGATGACCAGTCTCCGCCGCAGTCAGCGCCGTGTCGATGGTCTCGAGATCGCGCATTTCGCCGATCAGGATGACGTCCGGGTCCTCGCGCAGGATCGCGCGCAGCCCGGCGGGATAGCTTTCGGTGTCTTTGCCGATCTCGCGCTGGTTGATGATGCAGCGATCCGGCGTGTAGACATATTCGATCGGATCCTCGAGCGTGATGATGTGCCCGCTCCGGGTCCGGTTGATGCGGTCAAGCATGGCAGCCAGCGTCGTTGATTTGCCGGAGCCTGTTTCGCCGGTCACAAGGACGATGCCGCTGCGGTATTCCGCAAAGGACTCCACCACCGGCGGCAGCCCGAGCTCCTCCAGCTCCGGGATGCGGTCGGCAAGGATGCGGATGGCGGCAGAGACGCTGCCCTGCTGACGGAAGAGATTGACGCGCGTGCGCACGCCGCCCGCGAAGCTCGCTGCGAAGTCGAGCTGACCGATCTGCGTGATCGCATCGTACCGCTCCCCCGCCAGCGCCCTCGCATAGCGCTCGCAGTCCTCCGGTGTGAGCGACTGCCCGTCCAGCGTGCAGATGCTGCCGTCGATGCGGCACTTGACCGGAAGCCCGCAGATCAGATGCACGTCGGACGCTCCCTTTTCTACGGCAAGGGCAATGATCTCATGGATATCCTTCATAAAAGCCTCATTCATCCCCAGTGGAATTCATGGCGCGCGCCGCTTCCTCGGCGCTGATCTCGCCGCGCAGGACCAGCTCGCGGCAGTTCTCGCGCAGCGTCTTCATGCCCTCTTTGCGCGCCTGCGTATTGAGCGCGTCGGAGTTGGCGCCGTCGGCGACCATGCGGCGGAGCTTTCCGTTCAGCATCAGGATCTCAAACACGCCGCGCCGTCCGTGATAGCCGGTGTGATAGCATTCCTGGCAGCCCTCGCCGCGATAGAACTGCACATCCGCGTCGGCGCTCAGCCCCAGCAGCTCCAGCTCCTCCGCCGCAGGGTGGTAAGGCTTCTTACAGTGCGGGCAGATGCGCCGCACCAGCCGCTGCGAGATGACGCCGCGCACCGCGTCGGCGATGAGATACCGCTCCACGCCGATGTCGGCGAGGCGGTCGATGGTGGACGCGGCGTTGCCGGTATGCAGCGTCGAGATGACCAGGTGTCCGGTGATCGCCGAACGGATGGCGATCTCGCCGGTCTCGCCGTCGCGGATCTCGCCGACGGCGATGACGTCCGGGTCCTGACGCAGGATCGCCCGCAGACCCGCGGCAAAGCTCATGCCGGTCTTTTCGTTGATCTGGCACTGATTGACCCCGGCGATGTTATATTCGACCGGGTCCTCCAGCGTCATGATATTCGTCTGCTCGCAGCACAGCTGCTGAAGCATGGAGCACATCGTCGTCGACTTGCCGGAGCCCGTCGGACCGACGATCAGGATCATGCCGCTGCTGTTTGTGAGCAGCGCGTCGTATTTCTGAAGCTCCGGACCTTCCAGCCCGAGCGATTCCTTTGTGATCGCGCGCTGTGTGCGCTCCAGCAGACGCAGGACGATCTTTTCGCCGTAGACCGTCGGCATCGACGAGATACGAAGGTCCAGCTCGTGCTCGCGCACACGGATCATCGCGCGCCCGTCCTGCGGGATTTTGCGTTCGGAGATGTTCATGCCGCCCATGATCTTCAGGCGGGAAATGACCGCGCTCTGAAGCTCGGTCGGGACCGTCAGGACCCTTCTCAGAAGTCCGTCGATGCGCATCCGCACGACCATCTCCTCGCTCTGTGGCTCGAGATGGATGTCGCTCGCGCGGTCAAAAAAGGCGCGCTCGATGACGGAATTGACAAATCGAATGGTCGGCGCGGCGCTTGCCTCGGCGTCGGTCGTATGCGTGATCTGCTCGGGGATGATATCGCCCGACGGAGCCGCCTCGCGCTTCATCTCCTCGATGGCGCGCGCGGCGCCCTCGCTGCCGTAGAGCGTTGTGATCGCCTGCTCGGTCGCGCGGCGGGTCGAGATCATCGGCACCACGCGCCGGTGCGACGCCGCCTTGAGCTCCTCCTGCGCCTCGAAGTTCAGCGGGTCGCTCATCGCGACATAGAGCTCGTCGTTGACCAGCTTGACCGGCACGACGCAGTATTTCTTCGCGATCCCACGCGGGACATACTTTGCAAGCTCCAGTGGAATTGTCACCGCCGTCAGATCGATGAAGTCGACGCCGAGCTGCTGCTGTAGCGCCTCAATGAGCTGATGCTCGGTGATGATCCGGTTGTCGATCAGCACGTCGCCGAGGCGCTGCTTCGTGCTCTTCTGGATTTCCAGCGCCTCGTGCAGCTGCTGCTCGCTGATCGCGCCCGCCGCAAGCAGCAGGTCGCCGATCCGCATATATGCCATGCCGTCCCCTCCTTTCACCGCGAAAAAATAGACTGACTGCATATCGTAAAAAATGCAGTCAGTCAATCATACGAAAAGCTCATTCTTTTCGCTTAGACACTCAACTTTGCGTCACCGCCTTTCAGCGGTTTTGCCAAAAATATTCGGTTATTCTGCCGGCTTTTCCAAGCAGATTTTAAGTCTCCTAACAGTGCCACTATTGTAACCCCTAAAATTCAAATTTGCAAGTCAAATTTTTCCTTTTTATCCTGAATTTCATATTTCTTAAAAATTTAAGGCAGCACCGCACAATTCGGCAAGCAGATCTGACGAGAGATTTTTCGCCAAAGCGCGCAGACGCGATTGCGCGGCGTTGCCTTTTAATTTTACGGGAAACGGCGCTTCAGATCAGCGCGCGCACCTCCGCGGCGCTCACCGGTCGGTTCGGCGAGAACTCCAGCTGCGGGAGCGTATCCGCGATGCTGCGCAGGCAGTCCATCAGCAGCGGGTTAAACGCGCCGCATTCGCCGTTCAGGATCATCTGCACCGCCTTTTCATGCGGGATGGCTTTTTTATAGACCCGTTCGCTGACCAGCGCGTCATACACGTCCGCCAGCGCGACCACCTGCGCGGAGATGGGGATCTCGTCGCCCTTCAGCCCATCCGGATAGCCCCTTCCGTCATAGCGCTCGTGGTGCCAGCGGCAGATGTCGTGCGCCGTGCGCACCAGAGGCTCGTTGCGGTAAATGCCGAGGCAGTCCAGTATTTCCGCGCCGCAGATCGTATGGGTCTTCATGATCTCAAATTCCGCCCGGGTGAGCTTTCCGGGCTTGTTGAGAATCTTCTCGTCGATGGCGATCTTGCCGATGTCGTGCAGCGCCGACGCCGTCGCGATCCGGTCGCGGTCCGCGACGGTGAGCTGATATTTGTCCGTTCTCTGCACCAGGCTCGTCAGAATGTGCTCCGTCAGCTCCTGCATATGCAGGACGTGCATTCCGCTTTCCCCGTTGCGGAACTCGACCGTCTGACTCAGGATATTGATCATCATGTGATTGTTTTTCTCTTTTTCATTGACCTGATCGGTGATGATCGAGATCAGCCGGCGCTGCTTAGCGTAGAGCTTGATGGCGTTGAAGACGCGCCGGTAAACGATCTTCGTGTCAAAGGGGCGGTTGATGTAATCGGCGATGCCGAGATCGAACGCATCGCGGATGACATCCTCGGAATCCGCGCTGGAGATCATGATGACCGGGATATCCTCGATCATATTTTCCTGCGTCATCGCCTTGAGCATCGTGAAGCCGTCCATGACCGGCATGACGATATCCAGCAGAACGGCGCTGATGTCGGTCTTGTACTGCCGCAGGACCTCCATACCGGCTGCGCCGTTTTCCGCCTCGATAATCTCGTAATCGCTGCTCAATATCTCCGCGAGCAGCGCGCGGTTGAGCTCCGAATCGTCCACGATCAGGACCTTCTGGCGCTTGGGCTGCGCCAGCGGAACGCTCTCATTCTGCCACTCGGTGATGACCATGTTGCGGCGGCTCTTGGCGCGGTACATCATGCGGTCCGCCCGTCTGACCGCCGCGTCGATCCGCTCTCCTCTGGCGATGGCGGCGCCGATCGAGACTGACAGCTGCATGGACGGATTATTCGGCACGACCGCCGCGCGGATCTGCTCACACAGCAGCTCCAGCTTCTTGCTGAAAACCTGCTCTGAAATATTCGGTAAAATCAGCAGAAATTCGTCCCCACCATAGCGGATCAGCGCGTCCGATTTGCGGATGCCGCGCTGCGTGATCTGAACGATCGTCTGAAGCGCAACATCCCCGGCATGGTGTCCGAGCGTATCGTTGAACAGCTTGAAATCATCCAGATCCATCACCGCGACGCCCGCATGAATGGTCGAGTCCTTGATTTTTTCCTCATAAAAGCGCCGGTTATACGCGCCGGTCGCCGCATCCCGAAACAGCCTCTCGCGATACGGCAGCAGCTTCTCCACCAGATTCTCGCTGCTTTCCGGATCGATCAGCGCATCCTTATCGAGCGTCTGAATGAGCTCGAGTACATATTCCTCGCCGTCGATCAGCTCATACTTCGCCGTGACCTGAAGCACATCATCGTCGCTGTATTCGAGCTTGTTCTTTTTCGTTTTTTCCAGAAGCGCCTGACACACCACACAGTATTTGCAGCGCTTACACCCGCGCGGGCTCGCGCGGAACGGGCATTCGATCTCGGTCTTTCCGTCATGCTCTATGGAGTGCGCGCGAATTTCCTCCGCGCTGACCAGCCGCGCGGTCGTGAAAACTTTCCGGTAACATTCCAGCTCCTGCTGGATCTGCTGCATTGTAGGCATCGTTCCGACACCGCCTTCCTTTCCTGCCCCGCCGTTTTTTCGCCGCGCGGAGCCTCTTCCTGATATTTCAAAAGACTTTCAGGAAATTCAATTTATATCATAAAAATTCCAAAATATCATGTTTTTCGCCTATGCTGCCTTATTTTCGCACAAGTTCCTAAAAAAATCAAGGGATCCCCTTGAAAATTGCGTGCCGTTTGATATAATATTTGGACGATATATGTGCATCACACACAGTTTGTCCAAAGGAGGCGCCGCCATGACTCTGGAGCAGTTCTATATTCTCATCGGAAGCGATTATCGGCAGATTTTGCAGCGCCTGCACAGCGAAGCGCTCATTCGGAAGTTTGTCATAAAATATGCCGCCGACCCGACCTATCAGATGCTCTCAGACGCGGTCGCCGCCTCGGATTGGGAGGTCGCTTTCCGCGCCGCGCACACACTCAAGGGCGTTGCGCTCAATCTTGGCTTCGACCGTCTGAATATCAGCGTCTCCGCGCTGACAGAGGCGCTCCGCGGTCCGAAGGCGCTGACCGACCTCTCACTCTGGGATACCGTCCAGCACGACCAGCAGGAGCTGATGCGCGCACTTTCGCAGTTGGACACTTGACGCAAAGATCTATAAACGTGAAAGCCGGGACGCGGTATACGCCGCTTCCCGGCACAATTTTAATTCTCCGGCGCCGGAGCCTCTCACGCTCTCCCGACGCGGTTATGTTTCTCCCTCCGGGAAGAGGCTGCGCCTCCGGCGATACTCTGTCGGCAGCTCTCCGTAGGTCTCCTTGAACACCGTCGTGAAGCGGCTCTGGCTCTCATAGCCGACCGCCTGCGCGATGCTCGCCATGTCGTCCTGCGTCTTGAGCAGCAGCGCGGCAGCCGCCTCCATGCGGTGCTGCTTCATGTGCGCGGCGATGGTCTCGCCGTACACCTGCTTGAAGACGCGCTTGAGCGTCGTGGCGTTCATCAGATATTTTTTTGACAGCTCCTCGATGGTGACGCGCTGCGCGAGATTTTCCGTCAGCTCGTCGTGGATGTGCCGGATGATCTCCTCCTGCGACGCCTGAAAATCCACGCCCTTTTCCGGGCAGGCGATCTCCATGACCTGCTCGACCACCTCGTGCAGGAGCCTGATCTGCGCCGTATCCGCCGCCTTGTAATAGACCTCCTTCCCGCTTCTGCGGCTGACGATCAGATGGCTCTGCGCAAGCGAGCGCAGATGATGCGACACCGCCGGGCTGGACATCTCCAGCATCGCCGCGATGTTGATGACGCATTCCTCATGATGGCTGAGCAGCCAGAAAATGCGCACGCGCGTCGGGTCGCTGAGCTGCTTGAAAATGTCGCAGACCGCGTTGAAGTGCTCAACGTTCATCAGCTCCCGGTGCAGCTCCACCGCGTGCTTCTGTTCTCCGTGATCGTGCGGCAATGCAAAGCCGGACATGGAAAAGCCCCCTTTTATCCGTTTTGGAAATTCTATTCGCCTTTTCGGAAGCAAGCCGCCAATCCGGCTTGCTTTTTTGCTCTTTACACAGTATACTGCGGATGTAATGATTAAGCAAGTGTTTAATTCAAATGTAAAAATCCAACCGGAGGTAATCACCATGAAAAAGACGTATCAGATCGAAGTCGACTGCGCAAACTGCGCAAACCTGATGGAAGACGCTGCGAAGAAGACCGAAGGCGTCGCATCCGCGACCGTGAACTTCATGACGCAGAAAATGATCGTTGCGTTTGCCGAAGGCGCCGACGAGAAGAAGACCATGAAGGCCGTTCTGAAGGCCTGCAAGAAGGTCGAGCCCGACTGCGAGATCGAGATCTGAATCTCAACCGATCGCTCCCGCGCAGACGCGGAGCGCAGGACTGGAGGGAGAAACCATGACAAAGAAACAGAAAAAGATGCTCGTGCGCATCGTCCTCACCACGGTCATGCTGATCGCGCTCAAATTCATCCCCATCACCGGTATCCCGCAGCTCGCGGCGTATCTGGTCGCCTATTTTGTGATCGGCTACGACATTCTGAAAAAAGCCGGCAAGGGCATTTTGAACGGGCGCGCATTTGACGAGAACTTCCTCATGGCGCTGGCGACGCTCGGTGCGTTCTTCCTCGCCGTGTGGACCAAGAGCGGCGACTATGTCGAGGGCATCGCCGTTATGCTCTTCTACCAGATCGGCGAGCTGTTCCAGAGCTATGCGGTCGGCAAGAGCCGCCGGAACATCACCGCACTCATGGACATCCGCCCCGACTATGCCAACATTGAGCAGAACGGTCAGCTCACGCAGGTCGACCCCGATGAGGTCGCGGTCGGCAGCATCATCGTCGTCCAGCCCGGCGAAAAGGTCCCGCTCGACGGCGTGATCGTCGAGGGCAGCGCCAGCCTCAACACCAGCGCCCTCACCGGCGAAAGCCTCCCGCGAGACGTCAAAGAGGGCGACGAGATCATCAGCGGCTGCATCGACCTGTCGGGCGTGCTCAAGATCCGCACGACCAAAGCCTTCGGCGAATCCACCGTCTCGAAAATTCTGGACCTCGTGGAGAACGCCAGCTCCCGCAAGTCGCGGTCGGAAGCGTTCATTTCCCGCTTCGCGAAAATCTACACCCCGGCGGTCTGCGCCGCGGCGCTGCTGCTTGCCATCGCCGTCCCCGCCGTGCGTCTGCTCACCGGGCTGAGCGCGGACTGGACGCAGTGGATCTACCGCGCGCTGACGTTCCTCGTGGTCAGCTGCCCCTGTGCGCTCGTCATCAGCATCCCGCTGAGCTTCTTCGCGGGCATCGGCGGCGCAAGCAAGGAGGGCATTCTCATCAAGGGCTCGAACTATCTCGAGGCGCTGTCTGAGGCAAAGGTCGTCGTCTTCGACAAGACCGGCACGCTGACGCAGGGCGTCTTTGAGGTGACGGGCGTCCATCACAGCCCATTCAGCGACGAGCAGCTTCTGGAATACGCGGCGCTTGCCGAGTGCGCTTCGTCGCACCCCATCAGCAAGAGCCTGCAAAAGGCATACGGCAAGGAGATCGTCCGCAGCCGCGTGACCGACATCGAGGAGATCAGCGGACACGGCATCACTGCCAAGGTCGACGGGCACGAGGTCGCCGCCGGCAATGGAAAGCTCATGAAAAAGCTCGGCGTCGAGTATCATGACTGCCACAGCGTCGGCACCATCATTCACATGGTCATCGACGGGCAGTACGCGGGGCACATCGTCATCTCCGACGTGGTCAAGCCGCACTCGAAGGAAGCGATCGCGCAGCTGAAGAAGGCTGGCGTGCAGAAGACCGTCATGCTGACGGGCGACGCGAAGCGCGTTGCCGATCAGGTCGCGGCGGAGCTTGGCGTGGATGACGTCCGCAGCGAGCTTCTGCCCGGCGATAAGGTCTCCGAGGTCGAAAAGCTCCTGTCTGCAAAGGGCAGGAACGACAAGCTCGCGTTTGTCGGCGACGGCATCAACGACGCGCCGGTCCTGACCCGGGCAGACATCGGCATCGCAATGGGCGCGATGGGTTCCGACGCCGCCATCGAAGCAGCCGACATCGTCCTGATGGACGACGACCCGCTGCAAATCTCGAAGGCGATCAATATCTCCCGCAAGTGCATCGGCATCGTCAAGCAGAACATCGTCTTCTCCCTCATCGTCAAATTCGCCTGCCTCGCTCTGACGGCGGTCGGCCTCGCGAATATGTGGGCGGCGATCTTCGCGGATGTCGGCGTGAT
>CAKTVN010000019.1 GCA_934623545.1 uncultured Oscillospiraceae bacterium | reverse complement strand
ACGCAGACGAGTCGGTCATCCGGGTGCGCGGTCAGCATATGGTAAATGAAGTTGGAGCCAATGAACCCGGCTCCGCCGGTGATGAGCACGGTGCGCATATCACGCGTCCTCCTTTGAAAGGGCAAGCAGATACTGCCCGTAGTCCGTTGATCGAAGCCCCTCGCCCAGCGCCCGGAGCTGCTCGGTGGAGATGAAGCCTCTGCGCCAGGCGATCTCTTCGATGCAGGAGATGTAAAAGCCCTGCCGGGACTGGACAGCTTCCACATATTCCGCCGCCTTCAAAAGCCCCTCGGGCGTGCCGGTGTCGAGCCAGGCGATGCCGCGTCCCAGAAGCTCGACGTGCAGCGCACCCAGTGCGAGATAGGCGTTGTTGACGGCGGTGATCTCCAGCTCGCCGCGCGCGGAGGGCTGGATGTGCTTCGCGATCTCGACCACGCGGTCATCGTAGAAGTAAAGTCCCGGCACCGCGAAGTTCGAGCGCGGCTGCGCCGGCTTTTCCTCGATGGAGAGCACGCGGTGCTCCCGGTCAAATTCCACGACGCCGAACGCGCGCGCGTCGCGCACGGGGTAGCCGAAGATGGTCGCGCCGGAGGCACGGTCGCGCGCCTGCCAGAGCAGGCGGCTCATATTCTGCCCGTAGAAGACGTTGTCGCCGAGGATGAGACAGACGCGGTCGCCGCCGATGAAGTCTTCCCCAATCAGGAAGGCGTCGGCAAGCCCGCGCGGCTGCTCCTGCACGCGATAGCGAAGCCGGATGCCGAGACTGCTGCCGTCGCCCAGAAGCGCGGCGTAATTCGGCGTGTCCTCCGGGGTGGAGATGATCAGAATGTCCCGGATGCCCGCCAGCAGCAGGACCGACAGGGGATAATAGATCAGCGGCTTGTCGTAGATGGGGAGCAGCTGCTTGGAGACGACCTTCGTCATCGGATACAGCCGCGTGCCTCTGCCGCCGGCAAGAATGATGCCCTTCATGTGCGCCCTCCTTTTGTTGTGTGATGCGTAAAGCGCCCGGCGAGCGCCGGAGCGCGGAGCTACGTTAAAACGATCTCGCAGATGCGGTCGACATCCTCCGGCGCAAGATCGGCATAGAGCGGCAGCGTCAGCACGCGCTGCGCCATATAGACCGCGACCGGCGTTCGCGCCGGGTCAAAGCCGGCACGTCCGCGGTAGCAGGAGAAGCTGTTGGTGGTGGGATAGAAGTATTTGCGCGCGCAGATGCCCTGCGCCAGAAGCTGGTCGAAGACCTCATCGCGCGTGCGGCGGAAGCCGTCAAACAGGACGGGGAAATAGGCGTAATTGGGGCGGACGCCCTCCTGCGGCGCACACAGGCGCAGACCGGGGACGCCGCTCAGATGAGCGCGGTAGCGCTCGACCACGAGGCGGCGCTTTTCGAGCTCCGCGTCCAGATGGCGCAGGTTGCAGATGCCCATCGCGGCGGCAAATTCGTTCATCTTGGCGTTGCCGCCGATGTAAGCGGCGTCCTCCTGCGAGGTCACGCCGAAGTTGCGAAGCGCGTTCAGGACCGGGGTGAGCGCCGCGTCGCGATAGCAGACCGCGCCGCCCTCGATGGTGTTGAAGACCTTGGTCGCGTGGAAGGAGAACATTGCGGCGTCGCCGAAGCAGGCGGCGCTGATGCCGTTTCGGGCAACGCCGAAGGCGTGCGCTGCGTCGTAAATGACCTTCAGTCCGTGCGCGGCAGCGATGCGCCCGATGGCGTCGGTGTCGCAGAGGTTGCCGTAGACGTGCACCGGCACGATCGCGGCGGTTTTGGGCGTGATGAGCGCCTCCAGCCGGGCGGGGTCGAGCGTATAGTGCTCCGGCTCGATGTCGCAGAACACCGGCGTGAGCCCGCAGCGCACGATGGCGTGCGTCGTGGAGGCGAAGGTAAACGGCGTCGTAAGGACCTCCGCGCCCTCCGGAAGGCGCATCGCCGCGAGGATGTTTTCAAGCGCCAGATGCCCGTTCACATACAGGCTCAGATGCTCCGCGCCGAGATAGGCGCACAGCGCCTGCTCCAGCCTCTGGTGCATACAGCCTGCGTTGGTCAGCCAGTGGCTGTCCCACAGCGGGCGGATCTGCTCACAGTATTCCGAAAAGTCCGGCATGGACGACCGGGTGACATTGATCATAAAAAGCGCTCCTGTCGCGCGGCAATGGCTGCGCGCTCCGTCTGGTAGATTTTCTTCATGTCCTGAAGCATTTGGAGATAGCTGTATTCCGGCTGATAGCCGAGGTCATTGACAGCGGATGTGATGTCCATGATGTACTGCGGCGCGTTCGGGCGGTCTGGGCAATACAAAATGGGGGGGTAAATATTACCAATCGAGCCGAAGACCTCCGCGATGCCCCGCACTTGCGCTTCAAGCGTTGTGCCGATCCCGGTGCCGACATTGTAATGTCCATGGCAGACCGTGTCGGTCAGGACCGCGCGGCGCAGCATCTGGCAGAAGTCCTTCACATAGACCATGTCCTTTTTCCGCTTGGGGTCGCCCCAAATCTCAAGAGGCTCGCCATGAATTGCCCGGTCGATGAGAATGCGGTAGCCCTTCTTTCGAAGCTGTCCATCGACAAAATAGCTGTCATCCGCGGACCACAGGTAGATCGTCGGGAGGCGGAAAACAAAGGCCTTTAGCCCGTACATCGCCCGGTAATTTTCGAGCAGATCGACGGCGAAGTTCTTGCTCAGGACATATACGGTATGGTCCGTGTCAAAACGGAACCTTCGTGGCATATCCGGCGTTAAGACCAGCTTTTCCTCGCCCCAGTCCTTGATATCGCCGAAGCTCTGCGCGTACAGGATGCGGTCTGCACCGGCGCGGCGGCAGTATTCCAGAACATTCAGCGTGCCGCTGATGTTGACGTCGATGTATTTCTGCGGATGGTAGCCCTCCATGCGCGCCGGCATGATACCGGCAAGGTCGACGACGCAATATGCCTGCTCCGGCAGGGCGCGGAAGGAGGAAGAGTCAGAGATGTCCACCCGGACGTATTCTACGGCATCGGACGCGAAGCCGCCGTCTGCGCGGGTGCCCGCTGCGACGATATGGTATGCGTTCAGGTCGAGGTGCGACAGCAGATCTTCGACAAGGTATCGTCCGGTGCCGCCGGTCGCGCCGAGAAGGATGATGTTTTTCATGAGTCTTGCCTCCATAGGTGTGATTTGCGCTTGCTACTCCAATTCCACGCGCAGCCAGCTTTCGGCGTGGTCCATCTGCGTGAGCATCTGCTCCATGCTGTCAAAGCGCAACAGCAGGCAGCCGAGGGTGGTGTTTGCGCCGGTGAAGGCGTGGACACGGTCGCCGGGCTTTACGAGCAGGTGATTTTCAAGAATTTGCTTCTGCGCCTCGGGTGCGATCGATACGCGGCGTAGGATGCCGTCGCGGCTGCTGTGGACGGCGTAGTACGCGAAAAAGCCGTGCGCCTCATGCTGCGGCGGGAGATGGACCGGCTCGCCCAACGCGGCTTTTACGGAGCACTCCACCAGATCGACGCCGGTGGAATAGCGGATGAGCTGCGGGATGTAATTGCCGCCGTCGCGCGGCGCGACCTCCATCAGATACACGTTCTGTGCCCGGTCAATGCGCAGGTCGAAGTTGTAGGTACACGTCCTCATGCCGAGCAGGGAGATCAGACGCTGAATTTCCTCGTGGAGCTTCTGGTGGACCTCCGGCGGCATATTGTACGGAAAGCTCGCGGAGACCGGCACGAACGGATTGACGCATTGCGGGTCAAAATGGTCGTTCGCGAAGCAGCGGAAGACCAGCGTTCCGTCGACCGACAGCCCGTCGCCCGCGATCTGATAGCCATACTTTTCGACCCACTGCTCCACCAGTATGCGCCCGGAGCGGGAAAAACGCATCGCGTTTTCCAGCTTTCCGCGCAGCTGCGGCAGCGTGTCCACCCGCCCGACGCCCTTGCTGCCGGAGGAATCGACCGGCTTGACGATGACAGGGAGGCTGAAGCGACCGATGTCCGCGACGGCGGCATCGACGCTGTCATAGCCGCGGGCAAGCGGCGTATGAAAGCCGTTTTCGGCGAGAAATTGCCGGAAAAGATCCTTGTTGCAGAGAATTTCCACCGACCGGTACGGATTTCCGGGCAGACCGAGCGTCTGCGCCACATAGGCGGCGGTCGGCGCGGCGGGGTCGGAGGCGTAGGCGAGCACACCGTCGACACGCTCGCGGCGCGCGACATCCAGGACTGCCTGAAGATCGGTGGTGCTGACGAGGTAGAAGCGGTCGGCGGCATACTGCCCCGGATTGTCGGGCAGATAGTCGCACAGGACGGTGCGGCAGCCGAGGCGCTTCGCCGTCTCGATGGCGACGACCTGCTGCGCCGACCCGCCCAGAAGAAGAAGGGTTTTCATGAGTGTCCTCCAGTGTTCCTTTTATGGAGCAGCTGCTGCAGGATGCTCCGCATTGCCGCAAACGCGCCGCGCCGGGAGAAAAGCAGACATACGAGATAAAGCACGGCGCAGACCACGATTTGAAGCAGCAGCTTTATGAAATAAGAAAACGGCGTCAGATTGAACACATATGCCGCAGCAAACAGCACCGCCGAAAACAGAATGTAAGGAAGCAGATCGGCAAGCTGCTCGCGCAGAGCATAGTTCAAAATGCGGACATTATAGAAGGCGTTGAGGATGAGCGAAATGACCCCCATGAACGCGATCGCAGAGAGCATCAGATAGAAATTGATCTTTCCAAAGACAAAAACAAGGGCAATCGTAAGCGTGCGCTTGATCATTTCGCATTTCAGAAACAGCTCAGAGCGACCGATGGCGTTGAAGGTCTGCATATTGGCATTGCTGATGACGTTGATCGCCGCGGGAATGGACAGAATTTGAATGATGGGGATGGACGGCGCCCATTTTTCGGTCAGCACGACCATGACGATCGGTTCGGCTGCGGCGGCAAAGCCAGCCATGACAGGAAAGATCAGAGCGGCGCTGATGGAGACCATTTGCCGGGTCTGCTGCTTTACGAGTGCCTTTTCGTCCTGAATCTTTGCGATGGCGGGGAACATCACACCGCTGGTCACCTGTGTGACGATCTTGTTGATCACATATGCAATGGTAGAGCCTTTGGAGTAATAGCCGAGGATGGTTTCGTTGTATTCTTTCCCGATGATGAGCGAGAAGGCGTCGTTATAGAGATTTCCGATCATCCAGCCGACGAAAAGCTTCCAGCTGTAGGAGAAGCTGGCGCGGAAGGATGCGCGCGAAAAACGGAGCTTCGGTATGTAGCGCGCGAACGCAGCCAAAAGTACCCCGGCAACCAGCCGATAGGCGACTTGCGCCCAGATCAGGCTCCATACACCGAAGCCGCACAGCGCCAGAACGATGCCCGTGATGCCCTGCGCAGTGATGCCGAAGAAGTTTGCGAAAAAGCTTCCCCTGAAATCCATGCGGAAGCGCAGCGTGGTCATTTGCGTGGAGCTCAAGCCACACAGCACTGTGGAGACGGCGAACACACGCAGATACTGCGTCAGAGCAGGATTCTCATAAAACGCGGCGATTGCCGGAGCGGCAAAGAAGATGGCGCCGTACATGACAAGAGATGAGCCGAATTCAATGACAAAAACCGTATGATAGTCGATCGGCTGCGGATTTTTCCGCTGTAAAAGCGCGGAGCTGAGCCCGCTTTGTACGACAGTGTTTGCGATATTTACAAAAATGCTCAGGATCGCGACGACACCGAAATCCTCCGGCATCAGGAGCCTTGCCAGCACGAGCTGGACCAGAAACTGCATTCCCTGTGTGCCGATGCTTTCAAGCGTGCGCCAGAAGAGACCGGCTGCGGTCTTGTTTTCAGACATTTTGATCAACCCTGTAGAACAGCTTCAGCCTGCGGGCGACCTTGTGCAGCGCACGCCGCCAGACCTTTTGCAAAAAGCGGAGTCTCGCGCGGAAAACGATGCCGGACGGAAGCTCGGCATAGTAGCGCCGGTATTCCTTCGGGTCGACATTTGCACGATCGATATAGCGCATTAGCATTGGAACAGAGGAAAAATTTACAAGCATGGGCGTAAAGTCGTGCTTTCCGGCAAAATACACATCCAAAGCGCGGATCATCCGCACCTGCATGAAGCAAAGCGGCATGGGGTCGCGGCGAATGCTTGCGCTGAAGCTGGTCGCATTTTGCGCACCGCTGCGATGGGCGTGCATGATGTCCGGAAGAACAAATATCTCACCCTGATCGTACAGAAAAACGCGACGGATTATGTCGCCCATTGTGGTCGCGGAGGCGCGCAGCGTCTCATACCGCTCGCCGCTGACCGGGAGCACATTTCGGTGCAAAAGCGTGTTGCTGTGAAAGACAAAGCCGTAGTGAAAGAAGTCGCGCATGGAATATGCCTTGTTTACCTGCCAGCGCAAAAGGGAAATCTTCGGGTCATTGCCATCCGGGTCGACAGAATAATTGTTGCAGGCGACGGCGATATATTCCGGATGCGCCTCCAGAAAATCCACCTGCTTTTGCAGCCGGTACTCGTCGGTCCAGAAGTCGTCGCTTTCGCCGATGGAGACATATTTTGCGGTGCAGAGCTTCTGCACCATCATGGCGTTTTTGGTGGGTCCCAGATTTTTTTCGTTATAGACCATGCGGAAAAGCTCCGGATGCTTTTGCTCATATTCACGCAGGATTTCCCGCGAATGGTCCGGCGAGCAGTCCTCCGCGACGATGACCTCAAAACGAAAGCTTGTTTTCTGCGCCAGAATGCTGTCCAGACATCGGCGCAGATAGGGCTCGTGATTGTAGGAAAGTAATGCGATACTGACGAGAATGTCACTGTGATCGTTCATTTGGGACTCCTTTGGTTTTGTTTGCTGCCGTATTTTTTATGACCTGCATCAGGAAGCGATACGCAGGAATTTCTATGAATTTGTGTACGAATGAAGAAAGAAAAAGAATGATCAGGAATGGAATGAACAGCAGCAGCGGCGATCTGAAGCCGCGCAATTCCAGACAACGAATGATTGAAAAACCGATAAACTGGTGAAGCAAATATACAGGATAGGATATAGAGGAGAAATAACAAACTGAACGGTGAAGTATGCTGGTGGGACGCAAAGAAAAGTGAAGTATTCCACTTGCAATCAGGAAGATGAGAAGTGTTGCGACGAAGCACCAAAGTGCGCTCCATATATTTGCCGTAAGATAATCGTTGAGCAGACACAAAGCGAAAAGCGGAACGACTGATTGTTTCTGGTCAAGCTTTTGGGATAGTGCAATGCCGGCACCAAGAAGAAACTGCTGTACACGAGGTGTGATGAATACGATACGAAACGCGGAAAGGGCAATGTGCGTTATGCCTGCATTTGTGAGAGCACTTGCAATTAGCGCGAAGAGCATCCAAAGATAGCAGGTAAATAACTGCTTTTTAGTGCTCTGATGCGTAAAAATGACGGCAACCCAAAAATAGAAAACCAGCTCATAGGCGAGAGACCAGTAAGCGCCGTCGACAGCGGGAAAACCAAGAAGTGTCTCGACCATGGTGAAATTCAGCAGGATTTCCTTGAGGGAAAGCAGCCGCTCCGGCATAAGCAGAAACATAAACGCGGAAGTAATGGGGATACAGCTCCAGTATGCCGGATAAAGACGAGCACCTCGCTTGGCTAAAAATTGGAGACCATTTTGCGAACAAGTCTGTACTGAGAAGAAACCGGTCAAAATGAAGAAGGTTGCAACAGCCCGCGACCCAAATGGGACAAAAAATGTCCAGCTGCCAAGGTGTCCAACGCTTTGTTCATAGCGCGTTGTCCAATGATACAGGACGATCAGCAGGGCAGACAGTGCGCGGATATAGTCATATTCATAAATCCGTGTATTTTCGGAAGGCTTCATAGAACATCCTTTCGCCTATTCCTTAAATCATTAAATCATTTTGCAGGAAGCTTGATCCAGCTTCCAAGTTCAGAATCCCACTCAGGCGGTTCAAATGGCAAGCAGCCTGCGCACGGGGTAAATGTTATCTCGGAAAAATAAGTTTTTCCATTGATCGAGTACAGATCAATTCGCACAAATGGTGAATGAATGGCGGCTGCAAGTGCATTACTGATATCGATCATTTCCCTGAAATTTGGGGGAAATCCATTGAAACTGCCGAATGGCTTAAAATCCGATCTGTGGAAGGGCATTTCGTGACCGTCCAGATCAAAGAAGGAGATTTGTGCGGTTTTATGATTTTCAAGACCAACAGAACAGTATACAAATTTGGACTCTCCATCAAAATTAAAGAACTTGTAGTCGACCAAACTGCTGGTAACATGATCTTCCATATACTTTTCTGCAAGAATTTTGGGGATAACATCCTTGTATGCCCATTCACGCGCATGAAAGTAAAAATTGTGCGATAAACGTTTTTTGAGTATTTTTCTCACAGCTGACTGATCAATTTCAGCCTTGTTCCGAACAATTACCAAGCCTCCGCTGTCGTGGCTGCACTTGAGCACAAACTGCTCCGGCAGGGCGTCGAAGTCGATCTCGTCCGGGCTGTCCCAGACGCCGAGCGTCGGGATGATATATTCCTCGCCCAAGATCGAGGCGACGTATTTTTTCGCCTCGATCTTGTCCACCATTTTTGTATACTCCGGCTTCCGGTCGTGCAGCTTGAGCCACTGGAGCTTTTCGTTGAAGGTCTGCGGATGCTCCAGATCGAGCTCCTTTCCCATCGCGGCGCGGAAATAGCGCCGGAGATACGCCTCGTCTGGCATCCGGTCGTAAAAGCCGAGCCCGGCGTTGACCAGAAACCGGTAGTCGGGCGAGGTCAGATAGCGCCCGCCCGCGCGCAGCAGTTTTTTTAGTTCCATAGAGTCCTCCATGTTCAAAGTCTGGATTGCGGTGACGCGGTGTCCAGCCGGTCTGCCTGAATGAAAAAGAGCATCAGATAGAGATACTGCTCCTTGGAGGAATAGGAGACCATTCCGTAGTCCATGATGAGTAAAAGCAGCAGCAAAACCGCGCAGATGGCGGTCTGCTTCTGCGTGAAGCGCTTGCGCCGCAGGAAGCAGACGCCGCAGGCGAGCATCGGGACGTAATAAAGCGCGAAGCCGGCAAGCCCGCCGCAGGCGAGCAGCTCGACATAGTTGTTGTGCAGATAGGTGCTCAGCCCGACGGTCTTCAGCAGCAGTGCGGCGGAGTTTCCCATCCCGATCCCGAAGAACGGTGTCTTGCGGAACTGCTCCATGCCGATGGTACGCATCTTGGCGCGCAGCAGGCTCGAGCCGTCGGCTTTGCCCTCGCCGGTGAAGGACGCGAGCATGGCTCTCAGCCGCTCATTGACGCCGCCGAAGATGCGCAGCTGCGAAAGCACCAGCACCAGCACGGCGAAGAGCGCGACGATGAGCAGTACGCGCCCCAGGGCACTGAGAAATTTTCGGTTGCCGATGTTTTTCAGCACCAGCACCAGAAACACGCCGAGCACGACGACCAGAATGGCTTTCCGGCTCTGCATCGCGGCGACGACCAGCAGCGTGGGGACGGAGAAGACGGCGGAGAGCCGCAGCCCGTAGAAGAGAATTTTATAGAACTGAATGACGAAGGCAAAGGCGCAGAGCATACCGATGCTGTTGACGTTGTTATAGGCGTTTCCGAGCCGGAGATCGGCGGAGGCAGTCGCCTCATACAGGTTATCGAAGCCGTAGTAGAAGATCGAGTACAGCGCGACGATATAGCCCGCCCACATGAAGACAGCGGCAAGCTCCTCGATGGAATCGCGCTCGCTGTAATAGGGGTACATCAGCGAGCAGCAGACCAGAATGGAAAAAAGCGTCCGGAAGCTTGCGACGGACGCCTCCGGCGTCCACGCCCAGAGCGAGGAGGCGAGGCAGTACAGCGCAAAGAGCAGCACACACAGGTGATACCGCCGGAAGGGCAGGCGCACCTTGCCGCCGCCGTGTACGGCGGTCAGGAGGAAGATCAGGACGGCGAGCGCCAGATAGAGATAGCGCCCCCACGCGGCGGAATAGAAAATATAGGTCGCCGCGAGCCAGAGAACGGTCAGCAGCCAGATCGTTTTTTCACAGAGCCGGTTTATCTGGATCATACGTTGTCTCCGAATACGAGTTTCTCAAATTGGCGGCAGACCGCCGCGATCTCATAGCCTCCGGCGACAAACGCCGCCCTTGTATCCGCGCGCACAGGCGTGCAGGCGGCGAGCGCGGTCTGCGCCCATGCGTCGGCGGAGGCGCTCAGCGGCAGATAGGTCAGAAGGTCGGTGATCGCCGCCTCGCGCGTGATGGTATCGGCGATCACGCACGGAAGCCCGGTCGCCTGCGCCTCGATCACGGTGTTCGGCATTCCCTCGTACAGCGACGGGAACACGAACACATCCATAGCCGACAGCAGCGCGGGAACGTCCCGGCGCACACCGGCAAAGCGCACGGCGTCTATCAAGCCGAGCGCGGCGGCTTTTTCGCGCAGCGGCTGCTCCAGCTCGCCGCCGCCCACCAGCAGCAGCACGCTCTCCGGCGCACGCCGGTGCAGCGCCGCGAAAATATCGAGCAGGAAGGTGTGATTTTTCTGGGTCATGAACCGCCCGATGTGCCCGACGAGCTTCGCCTGCGGCGAAAGACCGAGCTCCGCCCGGATGCGGCTGCGCGCCTCCGGGTCGTAGCGGTAGAGGTCGAGATCGACCGCGTTGTGCAGAATGGTGATCTCGCCGCGGCGGCAGGCGCGTTTGCCGAAGGTATACTCCGCCGCCAGATCAGACGGCGCAAGCTTCACGTCAATGTACCGCTGGTACAGAAGCCGCCCGAGCCGGTGCGCGAGCAGCGCCTTGACCCCGCCGCCGTCGCTGGAATTGGAGGAGCGGACGATGCAGCGCTCCGCTCCTGCTTTCTTCGCGAGCGCGAGATCCATGAAGCCCGCACCGGAGGAGGAGATCTTGAAGACGCAGCGGTAATGCTGCTCGCGGATGAGGGCGGTGAACTGACGGCGAAATTCTGCCAAGTTTTCAGACTTGCATGGGATGTGATAGATGCGTCCGCCCAGCCGTTCGATCTCGTCGTCATAAAACCCGCGCTCGCGGATGTTGACGCAGAAATCCATCTGATATTTGCTTCGGTCCAGCGTGCGGTAGAGCTTCATCAGAAAGGTCTCCGCCCCGCCGGCGTTCATGCCGCTGATCGGGCATAGCAGTCGTTCCATGATTACCTGCTTTCGAGTTTGGTGATGATTTTTTGGATGTAAAGATCAGGCTGATAGAGCCGGGCGTCCCGGAGGCACGCTTCGCGCATCGTAAAAACGTCCGCCGGATGCCGGAGCAGCCACTGAATTGCGTCCTTCAGCTCTGGCATTTCCGCATTCGGATACAGAAGCCCGTTTTGTTTGTGCCGGATGATCTCGCCGTTGCAGCCCCAGTCGCTTGCGATCACGGGAAGCCCGGCAGAGAATGCGTCGACAATGGTCCCGGGGAAGCCCTCGCCGTCCCATCGGGTCGGGAAGAGAAGGGCGTCATAATTTTGAATGGCGCGCACGCTCCGGTCATATGGGACAAGCCCGCCATAGTGGATCGCGGAAGAAGCATCCGCAAGAACGCGCTCAAAGCGCGCCCGATAGGAAGCGTCGACGCTGCCGTAGATATCCAGTGTGCAGACCGTCCGCCCGGCTTCGCGGTTGATCTCCTCGACTGCGGAGACCGCGTCTTCGATGCCCTTTTCCTTCATGACGCGGGAGAAGGTGCAGAAGCGATAGGGCTCGCAGAACGAAGCCTTCGGCACAGCGGCGATGCTCAGCCGCTTGAAGTTCGGAAGGACCTCACAGTTACGGATGTCGATCGCCTCCAGCCGCAACTTCAAGCCCTCGGTCTCCACCCAGTTCACACGGAAGCTATTCAGATAGCGCCGGAAGCGTGGATAGCGCTCGACGTAGCGGTCGAGGCTCCCGCCGATCACATCATGATAGACGCGCGTATGAAAAACGCGCGCGCAAAAGGACAGGAGCGGAAAATAAAAGCGCATCCCATTTCCGGAGAGCAGGACGAGAATGTCGCGCGAGCGCAGCAGACAGGAGACCGTTTGCGCAAGAAGCCGAAGCGGGCGTGTGCTCTTGTAATAGGTATCGACTGTTCTGATCTGCCAGCCGGTCGCGGCAGTCAGCTCCTGATAGAGAATTTTTGTTTTGACGGTCTGTCCATCCAGCAGATCTCGGTCCGCGCCGAAATGACCGATGATGGCGATTTTGGACTCAGCGTTTTTCTTCATAAGCGGCTACCAGCTCGTGAATGTCCAGCTCCTGCCCCCATGTAAGGTCATATTCCGGGGGATTGAAGATCATCATTCCGGCACTCGGCGTAAAGGTCAGCTCGGCAAAATAGAAGGTCTCATCCGCCAGAAAGAAATCGACCCGGACAAACGGAAAATCGCGGCACAGCGCCTCCGCGACCTGCTTCATCTTCGGGAAGAACGGGGGCAGAATGGGGAGCGCGTCGATCGGCGCGTAGTCATCGCGCGTGAGCGGCATTTTCGTTCCATCCAGATAGAAAAAGCCGATGTGTGCCTGCCGGTCGTGGATCAGATCGGAGGAGACGTACATATATTTTGGGACGCCGTTGAAGCAGAAGAATTTATAATCCGTAATGCACGCGCCAAGATATTTCTCACAAATGATGTGCGGCTTGATCTTGGAGTAATGCAGCTCGATGTTGAATGCGCCGAAATCCTCGTGCATCCACTGACGCAGCTGCCGCGCGGCGGCTTCGTGGTCAAAGTGCGCGCGGTCGTCGCAGACGATGTTATAGGCGCAGCCGTGGTTGCATTTCAGCACGAAGCGCTCAGGAAGACGGTCCCAGCAGATGCTGTCTGCGTCCGCCCAGTCGCCGAGCAGCGGGACGAGCAGATCGGCGTACCCCCTTTCCGCGATGTAGGAGCGCACACGGAATTTGTCCGCGCACCGCACCACGAGCGGCGTGTCGGGGTAGTAATGCAGCTTGAGCCACTGGATTTTTTCGTTGAAGGTCTGCGGGTCGCGCAGGTCGACCGTGTGCTTCAGAACGGCTTTGGAATAGAGCTCGCACAGAAGCGTATCCGGCAGAAGCCGGTGCGCCGCGACCTGCGATCTGCGCCGGGCTTTATACAAAATAGACGTTCGTTCCATGCCGTCCTCCTAACTGCGGTGTTCGTATCTGCATTTTTTATAAACGCCAAAGACCATATTCCATCCGGCGTACCAGAGCGCGGCGGGCGCGCTTCTTTCGTCGCAGACGC
>CAKTVN010000018.1 GCA_934623545.1 uncultured Oscillospiraceae bacterium | reverse complement strand
GCTCCGCGGGCATACTTTTTTCTGTCTTGCCAGAAAAAAGTATGCAAAAAAGAGGCGCTGGACGCGAAAATAGCGCTTACGCGCGAAAAAACAAGTCGTTACATTTTACGTATTATCGTTACACTTTCCGTAGACCGAACGCCCTTGCGGGCGACCGTAGAATCGGGTTTCCTGAGCGCACGAAACACCGTGCGAATCGTCAGATTTGTGCCCGTTGAATATTTGACGTATGGAAGTCGAAAGAGACGCAGAGTATTTCGACTACCTCGCCGGTCTGCCTGATACGCATCTGCACCGCGTTTTTGATTGCGTTGAAATAACTTTTGCACAAACCAAACTCCGGGAATGATCCAAGAAGGGGGCATCAGCCCTCTTCTTGGTCGTTTTAAGGGGGATTGCAAAGGGGGGAAATCGAAATCCCCCCTTTGCCGTTTTCTTTTTACCGCCAGCGGCTTTTTCTTTGCCGCGCAAAGAAAAAGGGGCTGAAACGCGCCCCGCGCACTCCGTGCGCGGATAAGGTGTCACCCTTCGGGTGACAAAAGCCTCCCGCATCCTCCGGATGCGGTCCCCCCTACCCCCCTTCGGGGGGTAAAAAAGCGCCGCCCTTTCGGGCGGCTGCTTTCAGCAGATCGTCTCGATTTTAATGAGATTGGTATTGCCGGAGCTGCCGTTGATCGCGCCGCCGGTCATGACGATGTTGTCGCCGGGCTGAAGATGCAGCGCCTCCTTGGCGGCTTTACGCGCGTGATAAAACAGCACGTCGGTGGAATCAAACGTCTCGCACAGCACAGGCAGCACGCCCCAGGACAGCGCGAGCTTATACCAGACCGCCTTGTTGGTCGCCATGCCGACGATGTCCGTCGGGACGCGGAAGCGTGAGACCATGCGCACCGTCCGTCCGGACAGGGAGCTGACGACGATCGCCTTCGCGCCGATGTCGATCGCCATGCCGCACGTCGCGTGCGAGATCGCGTCGAGCAGATTGCGAATTTGGAATTTATAATTGCGGAAGCGCGTCTCGTAATGGATGTGGCGCTCGGTCTCCTCGCAAATTTCGGACATGGTCTGGACCGTGCGGACAGGGTATTTGCCCGCTGCGGACTCGCCCGAGAGCATCACGGCGCTCGTCCCGTCGTAGACGGCGTTGGCAACGTCGGAAATTTCCGCGCGGGTGGGGCGCGGGTTCTGGATCATGGATTCCAGCATTTCCGTCGCCGTTATGACACGCTTGCCGAGCAGGCGGCAGGTCGTGATGAGGTGCTTCTGGATGGCGGGAAGCTCCACGAACGGGACCTCGACGCCGAGGTCGCCGCGCGCGATCATGATACCCTCACAGACCTCGCAAATTTCCTCGATGTTGTCGATGCCGGAGCGGTTTTCGATCTTGGCGATGATGTCGATGCCGCTGCCGCCGTGCGCGGTCAGGAAATCCTTCACGTCGACGACGTCCTGCTTGCAGGAGACAAAGGACGCCGCGACATAGTCTACGCCGTTCTCGATGCCGAACAGCAGGTCCTCCTTGTCGCGCTCGCTCAAATAGACCTGACGGAGCGATTTTGCGGGAAAGCTCATGCTCTTGCGGTCGGAGAGCTGCCCGCCGGCAACGACGCGGCAGTGAATTTCGGTGTCCTCGATGCGCGCAACCTCGAAAATCACGAGTCCGTTGTTGACCAGGATCGTGTCGCCGGGCGCAAGCTCTGCGGCAAGTCCAGGATAGCTGACCGAGACCTGTGTTTCGTCGCCCTCGGCGTCAGGGCGCGTCGTAAAGGTAAATTCCGCGCCATCGCGGAGCGTGACCGGACCGTCTCGGAAGGTGCCGATGCGGTATTCCGGCCCCTTGGTGTCGAGCAGGATCGCGATCGGAAGCCCGAGCTCCTCACGGACGGATTTGATCATATCGATCTTCTTCTGCTGCTCTTCGTGCGTGCCGTGCGAGAAATTCAGGCGCGCGACGTTGAGCCCGGCGCGGCACATCTCCGCAAAGACGGAAGGGTCGCTGCTGGCAGGACCGACGGTACAGACGATTTTCGTTTTTCTCATGGTATGGTTCCCCTCTGCTCTGTTTGGTTCAGGCATTTCCTTTTTCGCGGTATGCCGCCGTCCGCTGCATCCGGCAAAGGCGGCGCAGCGTATCCAAAATCAGTAAAATGACCGGCATATGATCCCCTCCCCCATCCGTTTTTTGCTTTTCCGGCGAAGGGACGAAAAAACCGTCCCGCTTCCGCAAGGCGAAAACGAAGACGGAGCCTGTCAGGCATTTCAGATGATCCGGCACGACACGAATAGACTCCCGGACGGAAGCCTATGACAGACTCCACCACTCGTATCAGCTTACACAGTCTAACATAACCTATGCGGGAAGTCAAGACAGGGTGCATAAAGAGTGTGTATAGAATTTGTGCATTTTCGCTATGTGCTTCGACGTTTTTCTGCGCAGCGGCTTGAAAAACGACTTCGCATGGAGTACACTAAAACGAAGATCGGGGAATGGGAAGGGAGGCGGTGAGATGTTTTCCGTCACGCTCATCTGCGTTGGAAAGCTGAAGGAGAAATTCTATCTCGCGGCGGCGGAGGAATACTGCAAGCGGCTCAAGGCGTATGTGGACTTTACGCTTTTGGAGCTGCCGGAGACGCGCCTGCCGGACGAGCCCTCGCCCGCACAGATCGCGCAGGGGCTTGCGAAGGAGGCGGAACTCATCCGCGCGAAAATTCCGAAAGGCGCTTGGTTCTGCGTCCTGACGCCGGAGGGAGCGCAGCTGTCCTCTGAGGAGCTTGCGCAGACGCTTGCATCGGTCAGGCAGAGCGGCAAGAGCGGCGCGTGCTTTCTGATCGGCTCGTCGTTCGGGATGGATGCGTCGCTCAAGAAGCTCGCTGACCGGAAGCTTTCCATGTCGAAAATGACCTTCCCGCATCATCTGGCGCGCGTCATGGTGCTCGAGCAGCTCTATCGCGCGGAGAGCATTCAGGCGGGCTCAAAATATCACAAATAACACAAAAGGATAAGGAGTGTTTCATATGTTCAAAATGTGCAGCGAAATGGCGACGGAGCAGCGCAGCAGGCTCGGCGGCAGCGGTGTCGGAAGCCCGAGCTTCCGCTATCTTTTCTCGCGCGAGGAGCTTGGCGAGCGCGCCAACATGATCAGCGTGGTCACGCTTCAGCCCGGCGAGTCCATCAGTGAGCATTCGCACACGGAAAACGGCGAAATTTATTTCGTGCTCAGCGGCAGCATGACCGTCACGGACGACGAGGAAAGCCGCGAGCTGCATCCCGGCGACGCAGAGTTCTGCGCGGATGGACACCGCCATTCCGCACGCAATCACACGGACGCGCCGGCATCATTTCTGGCAGTGATCCTGCCGAACCGCTGAGCGCCGGAAAGGAAAAACGAATGAACAAACAGGAGATTTGGCGCTGGATCGAAGAGAACAGCGCAGAATTTACAGATCTGAGCGACCGCATCTGGGACGAGCCGGAGATGTCGCTTCAGGAATACGCCTCCATGGAGCGCTATTGCGCGCTGCTGAAGCGGCTCGGCTTCCGGGTGGAAACGGGCATTGCGGGCGTGAAAACGGCGTTTTCCGGAACGTTTGGCTCCGGGAGACCGGTGATCGGCATTCTGGGCGAGTTTGACGCGCTTTCGGGGCTGTCGCAGGTCTCGCTCTGCACAGAAGAAAAGCCGCTGGTCCCCGGCGGCGCGGGACACGGCTGCGGGCACAATCTGCTCGGCGCGGGCGCGCTGGCGGCGGCTGCGGCAGTGAAAGCGGCGCTGGAGGCGCGCGGAGACGGCAGTGGGACCGTCATCTTCTACGGCTGTCCCGGCGAGGAGGGCGGTGCCGGGAAGGCGTTCATGGCGCGCGAAGGCACATTCAAGGCGCTGGACGCGGCTCTGAGCTGGCACCCGGAGGATGTGAACGAGGTCGTCACGGGAAGCTGCCTTGCGTCGTATCAGGTTGAGTACCGCTTCACCGGCAAGGCAGCGCACGCCGCCGGCTGCCCGCATCTGGGGCGCAGCGCGCTGGACGCGGTGGAGCTGATGAACGTGGGCGTGCAGTTTCTGCGCGAGCACATCCCGCCGCACAACGGCGCGCATTACGCCATCACGGACGCGGGCGGCGTCTCGCCGAACGTCGTGCAGGCGCACGCGCGGGTGCTGTATATGCTCCGCAGCGACAATGTGCCGAACATCCTGAAGCTCGCAGAGCGTGTGGACGACATCGCGAAGGGCGCGGCGCTCATGACCGGGACGCAGGTCTCGCGCCGCTTTATCGACGGCACGGCGGACCTTCTGCCGAACGCCGTATTGGAGCGGGCGGCGTATGAAAACTTTGCAGCCGCGCCGATGCCGGTCTATACGGAGGAGGAGCTTTCGTTTGCGCGCGCGATCTCGGCGACCTGCGTGCGGGAGAAGCTGCCGGGCTTCGCGGCAGAATATGACCCGGAGATCGCGGAATTTTCCGAGCGCGCGTCGGAAAACGGCACGAAGCCGATCAATGATTTTCTGCTGCCGCTCTGGCACAGCCGCATGATCAGCGCCGGCTCGACCGACGTCGGCGACGTCAGCCGTCAGACGCCGACCGTGCAAATTCATGCCGCTACGTGGGCGAGCGGGACGCCGGGACACAGCTGGCAGGCAGTCTCCGCCGGGAAAAGCGGCATGGCGCACAAGGGAATGCTGTTGGCGGCGAAGGTCCTCGCCGCGACGGCGTGGGACCTGTTTGAGCAACCGGAGCTGCTGCGCGCCGCACGCGCGGAATTTGAAAAGCGGAACAAAAGCGGATATGTCTGCCCCATCCCGGAGGGCGCGGAGCCGGTCATACCATAAAAATGCCGCCCGAAAGGGCGGCGCTTTTTTACCCCCCCTGAAGGGGGCAGAGGGGCTGCGCCCGAAGGACGCAAGCCGCGCCGGAGGACGCGGAACTCTATTTTTTCTCGTTTTTCTCGTGCGAGAGGTGTAGGGGCGGAAATGCTTCGACTTCCATACGTCAAATATTCAACGGGCGCGCACGTAACGACACGTAAAGCATACTGTGCAATGCGGAAACCCGATTCTACGGTCGCCCGAAGGGCGTTCGGACTACGGAAAGAGGAACGAAAACACGTACAACGGAACGAATTGTTTTTCCGCGCGTAAGCGCTATTTCGTTCTCCAGCGTCCTTTTCTTCCATATCTTTTCCCGCAAGAGGGAAAAGATATGGTCGCCGAAGGCACAGTTACAGCGTCGCTGTAAAAACGGCACTGCGGTGCAATCGCAGAGGTGTTCCGCGCCTTTGGCGCGGCTTGCGCCCTCGCGGGCGCAAAAGGGGTATCACCCCTCCGGGGTGAGAAAACGCAGGAGCCTTTCGGCTCCTGCGTTTGCTTTTTGAATTTGAATCAGAAGAGATTCTTTTCCGTGCTCTTGTCGAAGAAGTGCATCAGCTCCGGACGGAAGCTGTACTTGACAGCCTTGTGACCGCCGTGAACGGTATCGATGTCGATGTCGGTCGTCGGGACGACGATGACAACGTCCTTGCCGTTGGAGTTGACGTGCAGATGCAGCTCGGAGCCCATCAGCTCGGAGACGTCAACGGTAGCATCGATGCCGTCCTGTGCCAGATGGACATGGACCGGACGGACGCCTACGATGATGTCGGTGGGAACGCTGTCCATCTTCTTGAGTGCTTCCTGCTTGTCAGCGGGCAGCTCAAAGTCCTTGCCCTGAACGGTCGCGACGTACTTGTCACCCTTCTTCGTGAGTGCTGCGTCGAAGAAGTTCATCTGCGGCGTGCCAATGAAGCCCGCGACGAAGAGGTTTGCCGGATGGTTAAAGACCTCCTGCGGGGTACCGATCTGCTGGATGAAGCCGTCGCGCATGATGACGATGCGATCGCCGAGCGTCATAGCCTCGACCTGGTCGTGGGTGACGTAGACGAAGGTGGTGTCGATCTTCTCGCGCAGCTTGATGATCTCAGCGCGCATCTGGTTACGCAGCTTCGCGTCGAGGTTGGACAGCGGCTCGTCCATCAGGAAGACCTTCGGGTTCCGGACGATGGCACGACCGATGGCGACACGCTGGCGCTGACCGCCGGACAGAGCCTTCGGCTTACGGTTGAGATACTGCGTGATGTCGAGGATCTCGGCAGCCTCGCGGACCTTGCGGTCGATCTCAGCCTTGGGCGTCTTCTTGAGCTTCAGGGAGAACGCCATGTTATCATAAACGGTCATATGCGGATACAGAGCATAGTTCTGGAAGACCATCGCGATATCGCGGTCCTTCGGGGCGACGTCATTCATCAGCTTGTCGCCGATGTAGAGCTCGCCCTCGGTGATCTCTTCCAGACCTGCGATCATACGCAGCGTCGTGGACTTGCCGCAGCCGGACGGTCCGACGAGGACGATGAATTCCTTGTCCTTGATGTCCAGATTGAATTCCTGAACGGCGACAACGCCCTTATCGGTGATCTGAAGGTTCGCCTTCTCCTTGACAGGCTCGTCGTCCTTCTTCTTTTTCTTCTTTTTCTCTTCTCCGCTTACGAACGGGTAGATCTTCTTTACATTGACCAAACGTACTTCTGCCATAATTTCCGACTCTGACAGCGCTGCCTTCGCAATGCGCTCTCTCACGGCTGCCGGGCTTGGCTGCCGCATTACGACACGTCTCCACAGTGCCGCACCGCAAGTCCTGCGGGTGTTTACAGTTCCTCCTTTTTGTGCCGGAGGGCGCCATATTGTGGATTGGCTGCACCCCGACCAGAATACATACAGTATACCAGACGGAACGCGAATTGTGGATTGTTATTCTTGCTGAAATTTCTCCCGGATTTTTGTAGAAAAAAACGGCAGCTTTTGCGGAGATATGCCGTTTTCCGCCAAAACCAAAAATATTTACAAATTCTTTCTTTGCTTCCGCATGGGAATTACGGTATACTGGTAGCATCAAACAGAAAAAGGAGGATCAATTTGCCGAAAGACAATGTGATCTCGGAAAAAATGCGCGAATCGGTCGCGTCCGTGCTGCCGATCACACTGATCGTCGCGCTGCTGGGGCTGTTCGTGGTGCCGGTGAGCAGCGGGCTGATGCTGTCGTTTCTGATCGGGTCGGTGATGATCATCGTGGGCATGGGGCTGTTTACCATCGGCGCGGACCTGTCCATGACGCAGATCGGCAACCACATCGGCGCGCGCATGACGCGCACGCGCAAGCTGGGCATCATTCTGGTGCTGAGCTTTCTGCTGGGCGTCATCATCACCATCGCCGAGCCGGACCTTCAGGTGCTCGCGAAGAACGTACCGGAGATCGATACGACGGTGCTGATCGTGACGGTCTCGGTCGGCGTTGGGCTGTTTCTGATGGTGAGTATGCTCCGTATCCTGCTCGCGATCCCGCTGAAATGGCTGCTGATCGCGTTCTACGCCATCGTTTTTACGCTGGCGGCGCTCTCGGAGCAGAGCTTTCTCTCCGTCGCGTTTGACTCCGGCGGCGTGACGACCGGTCCAATGACCGTGCCGTTCATCATGGCGCTGGGTGTCGGCGTTGCGTCCATCCGAAGCGACGAAAACGCCAAGTCTGACAGCTTCGGTCTCGTGGCGCTGTGCTCGATCGGACCGATCCTATCGGTCCTCATTCTCGGCTTCGTCTACGACAACAGCGGCTCCGCCGCCTCAGAGGTCCTCATCCGCGAATACGAGAGCACCCGCGCCATCGGCGGGGACTATCTCGCGGGGCTTCCGACCTATCTGGCGGAGGTCGCGGTGGCGTTGCTGCCGATCTTTGTGTTTTTCCTGCTGTTCCAGATCTTCGCGCTGAAGATCAAAAAGCGCCCCTTCCAGCGAATTTTAGTCGGTCTGGCGCTGACGTATGTGGGACTGGTGCTGTTTCTGACGGGCGTGAACGTCGGCTTCTCGCCGCTGGGCTATGTGCTGGGCGGCGCGCTGTCGGAGGGCTGGCTGCGGTATCTGCTCATACCGCTGTCGATGCTGATGGGCTGGTTCATCATCAACGCCGAGCCTGCGGTCCATGTGCTCAACAAGCAGGTCGTCGAGCTGAGCGCGGGCGCCATCACTGAAAAGGCGATGGGGATGAGTCTTTCCATCGCCGTCGCCGCGGCGAACGGGCTGGCGATGCTGCGCGTGCTGACCGGCATTCCGATCCTGTATTTCATGCTGCCGGGCTATGTGATCGCGCTGGCGCTGGCGTTCTTCGTCCCGCCGACCTTTACGGCGATCGCGTTCGACTCCGGCGGCGTCGCCTCCGGACCGCTGACGGCGACGTTCATGCTGCCGTTCGCGATGGGCGCGAGCGCGGCGCTCGGCGGGAACGTGATGACGGATGCGTTCGGGCTGGTCGCGATGGTCGCCATGATGCCGCTCATCACGGTGCAGATCATGGGCGTGATCTACGTCGTCAAGAGCCGCCGCGCCGGGCACAAGCCCGCCGGGCAGACCGCTGCGGACGAAGAAATTCTCGAGCTGTGGGAGGTGGCGTGATGGAGCTGTATTATATGATCGGCGTGACCGACCGGAAAAAGTCGCAGACGCTGGTAGAGCTCTGCCGCGAGCTTGCGCTGCCTCTGGTCATGACCAATCTCGCAAGCGGCACGGCGACCAGCGAGCAGCTGTCGCTTTATAACTTACAGAGCAGCGCAAAGGCGGTCGTCACGACCGTGACCGGCGCGGAGGATATGCGCCGGCTGATGCGTCTTGCCAAGCAGAAGCTGTACATCGACATCCCCGGCAACGGGATCATGATGGCTGTCCCGGTCAAGAGCGTCGGCGGCGCGAGCGCGCTTGCCGCGCTGACCGGCGGAAAAGCCCCGGAGGGAGGAGTACCGGTAATGCAATTTGAACACGAGCTGATCGTCGTCATTCTCAATGAGGGCTATTCCGACACCGTGATGGACGCCGCGCGCTCGGCAGGCGCACGCGGCGGAACGGTCCTGCACGCGAAGGGCACCGCCGACGGCGGCGCACCGAAATTCTTCGGTGTCTCGCTTGCGGAGGAAAAGGACATGATCTACATCGTCGCCTCCGGCGCGCAGAAGGCGCAGATCATGCGCGCCATCGCGCGCGAAGCCGGCGCGCAGACGAAGGCGGGGGCGATCTGCTTCTCGCTTCCGATCTCGGAGGTCGTGGGTCTGCGACAGTTTGACGAAGAGTAAAAAAGGGCGGATGGACGAAAATCCATCCGCTTTTCGCGCCCCGGAGGGGCGCACATTCGCCGCGCCGCAGGCGCGGCGGGACCGCATCCGGAGGATGCGGGAGGTTTTTTCGCGCACGCGAGGGCGCAAGCCGCGCCGCAGGCGCGGGGGACCGCATCCGGAGGATGCGGGGCGATCCGTCACCCGAAGGGTGACACCTTATCCGCACGCACAGCGTGCGCGGGGAACGTTTCAACCCCGCTTTCTTTCTCGCATGAGAAAGAAAGCGCCGTTGACGGTTGAAAGAAAGAATGGCAAAGGGGGGATTTCGATTTCCCCCCTTTGCAATCCCCCTTAAAACGACCAAGAAGAGGGCTGATGCCCCCTTCTTGGATCATTCCCGGAGTTTGGTTTGTGCAAAGCAAATTTCAAATTAACAAAAAAACGCGATGCAGATGCGTATTTGATAGACCGGCGAGGTAGTTGAAATACTCTGCGTCTCTTTCGACTTCCATACGTCAAATATTCAACGGGCGCACACGTAACGATACGCAAGGCGTATCGTGCGCTCAGGAAACCCGATTCTACGGTCGCCCGAAGGGCGTTCCTTGACTGCCGGTGTAACGATAATACGCAGTGTGTAACGACTCGTTTTTCTGCGCGTAAGCGCTATTTCGCGTCCTGCGCCTCTTTTTTGCATACTTTTTTCTGGCAAGACAGAAAAAAGTATGCCCGCGGAGCGACAGTTGCGGTGTCACCGCAAAAGCGGCACTGCGGTGCAATCGCAGAAAAGCCTCCCGCATCCTCCGGATGCGGCGTTTCAGAGGCGCTTCGCGCCTCTTTCTTTTTCCTTCCCGCTCTGCTATAATGTTTTTGAATAAAAAAGCATCCGCCGGCGCAGCCCTTCTCTTCCCGCGCCGCCGGACCGGAAAGGAGGGGCACAAATGCCGGAATTTCTGCCCGTCAGCAGAAAGGATATGGACGCGCGCGGCTGGACGCAGTGCGACTTTGTGTACATCATCGGCGACGCCTACGTCGACCATCCCTCCTTCGGCCACGCCATCATCTCGCGCGTGCTGGAAAGCGCGGGCTACAAGGTCGGCATCATCTCCCAGCCGGACTGGAAAAAGCCCGGCTCCGTGACCGTCCTCGGCGCGCCGCGCCTCGGCTTTCTGGTCTCGGGGGGCAATATGGACTCGATGGTCAACCACTATTCCGTCTCCAAAAAGCATCGCCAGACCGACGCCTTTACCCCCGGCGGCGTCATGGGGAAGCGCCCGGACTACGCCGTCACCGTCTACTGCAACCTCATCCGCCAGACCTATAAAAAAACGCCCATCATCATCGGCGGCATCGAGGCGAGCCTGCGCCGTCTCGCGCACTACGACTACTGGTCCGACCGGATGCGCCGCTCCATCGTGCTCGACGCGCAGGCGGACCTGCTGCTCTACGGCATGGGCGAGCGCAGCATCGTCGAGGTCGCAGACGCGCTCAACGATGGAATGGACGTGCATGACATCACCTACATCGACGGCACGGTCTTCCGCGTGCGCGAGCCGGACCCGAACCTGACCTATCTCCGCCTGCCGGACTATCAGAGCCTGACGGAGGACCCCAAAAAGTACGCCGAAAGCTTCTATCTTCAGTACTGCAACACCGACCCCTTCTCTGCCCGCCGCCTGCTCGAGCCCTACGGCGCGCATGAGTTCGTCGTACAGAATCCGCCGCAGAAGCCGCTGTCGCAGGAGGAGATGGACCGCGTCTATGCTCTCCCCTACTGCCGGACGTATCATCCGTCCTATGAAAAGGCGGGCGGCGTGCCCGCCATCGCGGAGGTGCGCTTCAGCCTCGCCTCCAACCGCGGCTGCTTCGGCGCGTGCAGCTTCTGCGCGCTGACCTTCCATCAGGGCAGGATCATCCAGACGCGCAGCCACGAGTCCCTTCTGCGCGAGGCGGATGAGATGACGCACGCGCCGGATTTCAAGGGCTACATCCACGACGTCGGCGGCCCGACGGCAAACTTCCGCCAGCCCGCCTGCAAAAAGCAGCTCACGAAGGGCGCGTGCCAGAACCGGCAGTGCCTCTTCCCGACGCCGTGCAAAAACATGATCGCCGACCACAGCGACTATGTCGCGCTCCTGCGCAAGCTCCGAAAGCTCCCCGGCGTCAAAAAGGTCTTCATTCGCAGCGGCATCCGCTTCGACTACCTGCTTGCAGACCCTTCGGACACATTTTTCCGTGAGCTCGTGCGCTATCACATCTCCGGGCAGCTCAAGGTCGCGCCGGAGCACGTCTCCGACCATGTGCTCGACAAGATGGGAAAGCCCCGCCACGCGGTCTATCTCCGCTTTCTGGAGAAATATAAAAAAATCAACGAGCAGGAGCACATGAAGCAGTTCGTCGTGCCCTATCTCATGTCCTCGCATCCCGGCTGTACGCTCCGCGATGCGGTCACGCTCGCGGAATATCTGCGCGACACCGGGCACAATCCCGAGCAGGTGCAGGACTTCTATCCGACCCCCTCCACCCTCTCGACCGTCATGTACTATACCGGGCTGGACCCGCGCACGATGGAAAAGGTCTACGTCCCGAAAAATCCGCACGAAAAGGCGATGCAGCGGGCGCTGATGCAGTACCGCAGCCCCGAAAACTACGCCCTCGTCAAGGAGGCGCTCGTCAAGACGGGACGGACCGATCTGATCGGCTTTACGCCGCAGTGCCTCATCCGTCCCTATCCGCCGAAGCGCTCCGCTTCGCCCGCACGCGGCAAAAAAAACGCGCCGAACGCGCCCGCCCATCCCGCGCCAAAGCCGTGCCCGCGCGGCAAAAAGCTCCGCTGAGCGCGTCCCGGAGGGCTGTACTATTTCCGCAGACCGTCTCATATAGTTTCCCATACGAACTAAATGAGGTGGAAGAATGGAACATACAGCCAACCGTGTTATCCTGCGCGGCACCCTGATGGGGCTGCCGGAGTTCTCTCATGAAAATCACAGCCGGAAATTTTACCGCTTTGCGCTCGAGGTCGAGCGCCTGTCCGGCACAGCGGATATCCTCCCGGTCGTCGCGGCGGAGGACGTGCTCGACGCCATGGACCTGTTTCAGGGCGCACGCATCGAGGTCAGCGGTCAGCTCCGCTCCTTCAACAGCCGCGCCGCCACTGGTCGGCGGCTCGTCATCTCCGTCTATGCCTCCGCGCTGACGACCTCGGACGAAGCGCCCGAAAACATTGTGGAGCTGACCGGCGCGATCTGCAAGGAGCCGGTCTACCGCCGCACGCCGCTCGGGCGCGAGATCTGCGACGTGATGCTCGCCGTCAACCGGCTCTATCACCGGACAGACTATCTTCCCTGTATTCTCTGGGGCAGGACCGCGCAGGAGCTTTCGCAGCTCCCGATCGGCGCGCGCATCCATCTGAACGGTCGGCTGCAAAGCCGCGACTACATCAAGGTCCTTCCCGACGGAAACGAAAAGCGCACCGCCTATGAGGTCTCCGTCACGACCGCAGAGGAGGTCTTCGACGAAGCGTTCGCCCTCTGCTGAACCCGGAAAAATTCTTCTCTCCTTCCTGCAACCAACACGGAAAAATCTCGTCTTTTAGTATAGAAGAAACAGAAAGGAGAAAATACCAATGAAAAAACTTCTTGCGATCGTTCTGGCGCTGCTGCTTCTGACCGGAAGCCTCGCTGCCTGCGCCGCCTCCACCAAGTACGCCGCGCCCGCCCAGAACAGCTCCAGCGCCGACGCAAAAGCAGAGGAGACCAGCTACGACTCCGCCGGCTATGTCGAAGCGCCTGCCGAAGCGGCTTCCGAACCGGAATTCTTCGCCACAACGGACTATGACCAATACTCCGAGGCGCAGAACACCGAGGACGGAACTGATGTGACCGGCGCGGAGCCCACCTCGCTCGCGGACAAGATGATCTACTCCGCGAACCTCACCATCCAGACCACGCACTATGACGCCTCCGTCACGGAGCTGGAGGCGTCGGTCGAGCGCTTCGGCGGCTTTGTCGAGCGCTCTGATACCTCCGGCGACGTGCGCTACAACGACGACGGCACGACCCGCGTCGTCAACCGCTATGCCGACTACACCGTCCGCGTCCCTGCCGACCGCTTCAAGGAGTTCCTGAGCCAGACCGGCGTGCTCGGAAACGTGCTGAGCCGGAACCTCTATGCGGAAAACGTGACCTCGCAGTACACCGACTATGAGGCGCGGCTGTCCTCGCTCAACACGCAGGAGGAGCGGCTGCTCAGTATGCTCGAAAAATCTGAGGATGTGGAGAGCCTCATCGCGCTGGAGGAGCGGCTCGCGGACGTGCGCTATGAGATCGAGTCGATCGAGCGGAGTCTCCGCAACCTCGACCGCCAGATCGCCTATTCCACCGTCACGATCTACCTTCAGGAGGTCGAGGTCTACCCCCCGACCAAGTCCGTCCAGCGCACCTTCGGCGAAAAGATGCGCGACGCGCTGAACGACGGCTGGACCAGCTTCGTCCGCGGACTTCAGTATTTCC
>CAKTVN010000017.1 GCA_934623545.1 uncultured Oscillospiraceae bacterium | reverse complement strand
AGCCGGCTCACAAAGAGCATAATGCCGATGCCGACAAGCGCGAATACCGCCTGCCGGGCAAAGTAATAGGTGGAGTTCTGCTCCTCTGCGTAGGCTCTCGCGTAGCTCGCAGAGAACATCATGATCACGCCGATCATGACCAGCAAAACCGTCAGAACGAGGAACGGCACGTCCAAAAGCCCGCGCTCGTCGAGAATGATCTTTGTTTTTTGCTCCTGCGGCTGGGGAAGATGACCTTCGTTGTCCAGCGCGGGCGCGGATGCGGGATTTTGCATATGCCGCTCCTTTCTCAAAAATTACTGTAGTTTTTTCGAATCAATAACGATTCATGACGCCGAGCGCGGCGAGCAGACACATCATGCACGTCACGCTGACAAAGACCGTCCAGATCTTGACCTCGCTCCAGCCGCCCAGCTCAAAATGATGGTGGATCGGCGTCATGCGGAAAATACGCTTGCCGTGGGTGAGCTTGAAGTAGCTCACCTGAAGGATGACAGAGAGCGTCTCGATGATGTAGACCAGCCCGACCAAGATCAGCACCAGCGGCATATCCAGTGCGAACGCCAGACCGCACACCGCCGCGCCGAGAAACAGCGAGCCTGTATCCCCCATGAACACCTTTGCCGGGTGGAAGTTATAGATCAGGAAGCCCGCAAGACCGCCCACGAGCGCCGCCGGGAGCAGCGCCAGCGTTTCCTCGCCCCAGAGATAGGCAAAAACCGCAAAGAATGCCATGACTGGCAGCGTCACGCCGGAGGCAAGCCCGTCGATGCCGTCGGTCAGATTGACCGCGTTGACGCAGCCGACGATGACCAGCACGGCAAAAATCAGATAAACGACCCAGTTGATCTGGAACGCGACGTTCCAGAACGGGATGTAGAGGTCGCAGGTCAGATTGCCGTTGTGGCGCAGAAGCAGCAGGTACGCCGCAGCCGCGACGAGCTGAAGCAGAAACTTCTGAATTGCCGTCAGCCCGAGATTCCGCTTGAAGCGGACCTTGATAAAGTCGTCCGCGAAGCCGATGAGCCCGTAGATCAGCGCGAAGCCGAACACCAGCAGGTGCGTGTACTCGCCCTGCATCATGTCCTTCCAGCCAAAGGCGAGCGTGCAGATCAGCGACGCCAGGATGAAGGTGATGCCGCCCATCGTCGGCGTCCCCGCCTTACTGTTGTGCCAGCTCGGTCCGATCTCGCGGATGGACTGCCCCGCCTTGAGCGCACGGAGCATGGGAATGGCAACTCTGCCGAAAAGGACGGTCAGGACAAAGGCGCAGACCGCTGCAAGCAAAATGTTCATGAGGTATTTCCTCCGGTTTTCCGATTTTATGGAAGCTCCGATCAAATCAGAGCGTCCTTATTTCTCTTCGTCGTCCAAAAACAGATGCAGCGCACGCTCCATCTTCATGCCACGGCTGCCCTTGAACAGGAGCACGTCGCCCTCCGCCGCGCGGGTCTTGAGCACATGGGCAAGGTCTTCATGTGTGTCAAAATGCTCTGCGCATTTCGGCGGCATCCCGCCCGTGATCGCGCCGGTGACTGTGCGCAGCGAATGGTGCCCATAGGTAAAGAGCATATCCGCCTTCTCCGCCGCGAGACGCCCGATGCGGTAGTGCTCCGCGCTGCTGCGCCCGCCGAGCTCGAGCATATCGCCGAGCACCGCGATGCGCCGCCCCTCGGTGTGATAGTTCCCCAGCACCTCGAGCGCCGCCTGCATCGACTCCGGTCCTGCGTTATAGCAGTCCTCGATGATGGTCATGCCGTTCTGCTGATAAATGCGCTGGCGCATCCCGGTGTTCCGGAACGACTCCATGCGCGACTGTATCTGCTCCGGCTTTACGCCGAGCAGCAGCGCCGTCGTCACCGCCGCAAGCGCGTTATAGACTGAGTGCCGCCCTGCCGACGGAACGAAGACCTCAAACTGGTGTCCGAATCCCTTCACAACGAAGCGCATCCCGTCCTCCAGCTCCTGCACGTCGTCCGCAATGACATCGCACGCCTGATTTTCGAGCCCGAAATAGTATTTCTTATGCCCGCCGTCCGCGCGGATGTTCCAGAGCAGCGGCTCGTCGCCGTTAAAGACGCCGATCCCCAGCGGCGGGACGCCGCGCATGATCTCCAGCTTTGCCTGAAGGATGCCCTCGCGGCTGCCGAGATGCTCAATGTGCATGGTGCCGATGTTGGTGATCACAGCGATGTCCGGCTTGGCGATGCCCGTCAGGTATTCCATCTCGCCGAAATGGTTCATCCCCATTTCCAGCACGGCGACCTGCGTCTGCTCGGAAATGTGCATGATCGTCATGGGAAGTCCGAGGTTATTGTTGTGATTTCCGTCCGTGCGCGCCGTCTGGAAGCTTCCCTCCAGAACGCACGCGATCATTTCCTTCGTCGTCGTCTTGCCGACGCTGCCGGTGATGCCGATCACGCGCAGCCCCAGCAGCTCGCGGTAGCCCGCCGCGATCGCGCCGTAGGCGCGGAGCGTATCCTCCACGATCAGGCATGGCAGCTCCGTCTCTACCGGATGCGACACCAGCGCGGCTGCCGCGCCGTTCTTTGCCGCCGCAGCCAGAAAATCATGCCCGTCCACGCGCTCGCCCTTGAGCGCAATGAAGAGGTCTCCCGGCGCGATCGCGCGGGAGTCCGATTCCACGCCGGTAATGCGGATGTTTTTCTGCTCCTCCGGGAGCGCTGCGCCACACCATGCGGCGATCTGGCTCAAAGTCAGTTCCTTCATGCGTTCTTCTCCAAATGCTCCGCGACGATCTCACGCTCGTCCATATGCCGCTTTTCGTGTCCGACCTCCTGATAGGTCTCGTGCCCCTTGCCGCACAGGAGGATGACGTCGCCCGCCTGCGCGTGATCCAGCGCCCAGCCGATGGCTTCGGCGCGGTTTTCGATGACGACCGGCTTTCTTTTTGCTTCCTTCATACCCGTGACGATCTGCGCAATGATCGCATTCGGGTCCTCCGTGCGCGGATTGTCCGAGGTCACGACGCTCACGTCGGCAAGCCGCCCCGCGATCTCGCCCATCACCGGACGCTTGAACGGGTCGCGGTCGCCGCCGCAGCCAAAGACCGCGATCACGCGCCCCTTGCAGTAGCCCCGGACCGTCGTCAGCGCGTTTTCAAGGCTGTCCGGCGTGTGGGAATAGTCGATCAGGACCGTATAGTCCCTTCCGGGCGTCGGCACGACCTCCATGCGTCCCTTGACGCCGTGCGCCGTGCGCAGCGCCGCCGTCAGCTCCGCGAGCGGAATACCGAGTGCCAGTCCCGTCCCGAGCACCGCCAGCGCATTATAGACGCTGAACGCGCCGGGAATGCCGAGCTCCGCACGGCTGATCTCGTTTCCGGTCACGACGTCGGTCTCGACGCGGTCCGGGCGCAGGCGGATGTTCTTCGCGACAAGGTCTGCCGCGTTGTCCTTCGTGGAAAATGTGAAGATGCGGCACGACGCCTGACGGCGGATGCGGTCACAGTAAAGATCGTCCAGATTCATGACGCCGATGTCGCAGCGGCGGAAGAGCTCCGCCTTTGCGTCGCAGTAGGCGAGCATCGTCTTGTGGAAATCCAGATGGTCCTCGGTCAGGTTCGTAAACACGCCGACCTTGAAACGGACGCCGTCCACGCGGCTGAGCGCCAGCGCGTGCGACGAGACCTCCATCACCACGTGCGTGCAGCCCGCGTCGCGCATCGACGCAAAGAGCTTTTGCAGCTCCAGACTTTCCGGCGTTGTGCGCTCGGTCGGCAGGACCTCGTCACCGATCATGTTCTGGATCGTGCCGATCAGCCCGACCTTCGCGCCGAGCGTTTTTTCAAGCACCGCCTTCAGAAGATAGGTCACGGTCGTTTTGCCGTTCGTCCCGGTCACACCGATCATGGTCATGCTGTCCGCCGGATGACCGTACCAGTTCGCCGCCGCAAGCGCCAGCGCCTTGCGCGTCGAGCCGGTCAGCACATACGGCACATCCTCCGCCGGCGCGCGCTCACAGAGCACCGCCGCCGCGCCGTTTTTGACCGCCATCGGGATGAACCTGTGCCCATCCGCCGCGAAGCCGGTCACGGCGACGAACAGCTCGCCGGACGCAATGCTACGCGAATCGAAGCCGATGCCGCTGACCTCCAGCTCCGGGTCCGCGTGCCACTCCAGAATTTCAATGCCCTCCAAAAGCGCCTGTAGCTTCATTTGCAGCTTCCTTTCTCAGTCCTCAAGAGAACTGTGATCCGTAAATTCTACTGTTATTGTAGTACCTCTGTCAACCATCGTTCCGGGCTCGATGCTCTGATAGGTGACGGTCGCATAGCTGGTCGAGTCGGTGCCCTTCGCCTGCACGTAAACGCCCGCGTTGTTTGCAAGCCAGTTGACGTCCGCGACCGCGTAGCCGATGAAGTCCGGCACCTCCACCTGCTCGGTAGACTTGTCGTAGTCAAAGTAAAGGATGACCTCGGAATTGCCGGGCAGCTCCGCGCCCGCCGCCGGGATCTGGTCGGTTATGACCGCACCGGAGCCGAGTGTGCGGCAGGTCAGACTCTTTTCCTTCAGCGCCGCCTGCGCCTCTTCGAGCGTCATGCCCGTGAGCTCCGGCATCTTGACATTGATGCCGCGGATATCGTCGGATGAGTAGTCCGGCTCCACGCCGAGATACGGCAGGATGTCCAGGAAAATGTCGCGCACCGTCGGCGCCGCCATCAGACCGCCGGAAATATAATAGCCGCTGGGGGTGTATTTCGTGTTCCCCTCCTGATACTTCGGCGTATCCAGCGCCACGAGCACCAGATACTGCGGGGCGTCGATCGGCGCGATGCCGACGAAGGAGACGATCTTATCCTCGACCTGATTGCCGTTTTCGTCGTAGGTATCGATCTTTTCGGACGTGCCGGTCTTGCCGCCGACGCGGTAGCCGGGCGTTTTCGCGCCCTTCGCGGTGCCCTCGGTGACGACCTTCTCGAGAAGGCCGCGCATCGTGATGGAGGTGCTCTCGCTGATCGCCTGCCGCAGAACGGTGCGGCTGTTTTCGGTCACGACGTTTCCGTCCGCATCCAGCACCTGGCTGACCACATACGGCTCGAGCACATAGCCGCCGTTGACGACCGCGGCGATGGCGCGCGCCTGCTGGATGGGCGTGACGCGGAAGGTCTGTCCGAATGCGCCGGAGATGACCGACGCATAGCCCTTGGTCAGGGTATCAAAGTCGAAGAAATAGCCGCGCGCCTCGCCGGGCAGGTCGATGCCCGTCCGCTCCATAATGCCGAAATCCTTGGCGTATTCATAGAAGCGCGTACCGCCGAGCTGCACGCCAATGTGACCGAAGGCAATGTTGCAGGAATTGCCGAGCGCCTGCGCCGTCGTCTGTGCGCCGTGCCCTGCCACCTTCCAGCAGTGAACGACCTGCTGGCGGTCGGCGATCTTCTCCGCACCGCTGCAATAATAGCTGTCGTTGAGCGTCGCCGCGCCGCAGTCGAGCGCCTCGGCAAGCGAGATGACCTTGAAGGTGGAGCCGGGCTCATAGCCGTCGGACACGCAGCGGTTGCGCCACTGCTTGAGCCGCGCGGCGGCGACGGCTTCGTTGTATTCCTTCTTCGCCGTCTCAAATTCCTCCGTGCCCTTTTCATAGCGGAGCATCTGCTGATACTGCTGCTCGAGCCGCTCGTTGAGCACGTCGTCATAGATCGTCAGATGGTCGTTCGGGTCATACGAGCCCAGCGTCGCCATCGCGACGATCGCGCCGGAATTGACGTCCATGACGATGCCGAACGCGCCGTTCTGGATCTCATAGCGGTCGATCGCAGCCTGAAGATTTTTCTCCAGATAGGACTGCACCGTCGTATCGATCGTCAGGACCAGACTGTCTCCGTCGCTGGCGTCGTAGTATTTTTCATAGGTGTAGAGCATCTCGGAGCCGTAGTTGCCCTTGGTCGTCACGACCTTGCCCGCCGTGCCCTCGAGATAGGAGTTATAGTATGCCTCAATGCCCTCCGTGCCGACGTTGTCGTCGCTGACGAAGCCAAGCAGCTGCGCACCGAGCGAGGCGTAGGGATAGTAGCGCTTCGCGTCCGATTCCAGATAGACACCCTTGACCTTATTGTCGTTGATGAACGTGCGCACCTCGTCCGCAAGCTCCTCTGAGATCTTTCTCTGAATGACCTTGTAGCGGTACTTTTTATCCGCAGCCTGCTCTCGCACAAAATTGGCATCGACATCCAGAATGCCGCTCAGACCGTTTGCTATGGTATCCAGCAGTCCGCTGTTCTCCGGCGACTCCATCTCCTTCGCGATCTCGTTCGGGTCGATGAAGACTGTCTCGACCGTCGTCGATGCCGCGAGAATGTTCATATTTCGGTCATAGACCTCGCCGCGCGCCGCAGTCAGCTTTGTATAGCGCGTCTGGTTGTTGATCGCCAGCTCCTCATAATGGTCATGGTCGACGATCATCAGCTTATACAGCGTCGCGATCAGCGGGATAAACGCAATGACGCCGCATAGGATCATCAGAAACAGCGTCCGGCGCAGGATCGTCCTGTTCGCCCGCTGTCCCTGCTGTGCGCCGGAGAGCTTTGCTTTTTTCTTCTTTTCGCCGTCGCCCGGACGGAGGATTCTGAGTGCCATTTGCCTTGCCTTTCCCGCTCACTGTGTCAAAACAAGGGCGGTCCACCTTGTGTCAACCGCCCTTGCCAAGTCCTATTCTCCCAGCTGCGCTCCCCTCGCGTCCAAGCTGCCGCAGGAAGGGGCGCACCCGTGATCGGATCGCCGGTCCTCTGAAGTAACTTATGCCGCAGCCGGTCGCAGATATGCAATGAGATTGGAGACGCTTTCTTCCACAGCCTGTATGATCTCTGTGACGATGCTGGTCTTCTCCTCCTCAAAGATCTCCGCCCGGTCCGTGCCTGCCAGACTGACGTAGATGATCTGGTCCTCGCGCGGCGCGGACATTCCGAGCTTCTCGGCGCGCTCCTGCACGAGCTTCAGATCGATGCGGCTTTCATACCGGCTTTCCAGCAGCGTCTGCTGCGCCGTCAGCTCCGTGAGCTGCGTCTGCAATTCGCCGACCTCGGTCGTCGCCTCGAACAGCTGCACATAGCCGAACACGACCAGAATCAGCATCAGCACCGCCGCCGCCATGCCAAACAGTGTAAACGGTGCGACCGCCGTTTTGACCTTGACGCGCTCCTGCCGCCGCGGAACGGGGCGCTCCTCAGGGAGTCCCTGCCGCTGCGGGCGGCGGACGGCATTGCCGTCATAGCGCTCATAAGACTGGTTTCCGGAGTAGACGTCGTATGCCGCGGCGCCGTTCGTGCCGTAGCGTCTGTTTTCCGCTGCCATGTCGTCTGCTCCTTTCCATTTCATTCTTTACAGCTTCTCGCACACGCGCAGCTTCGCGCTGCGTGCGCGGGGATTTTCCTCGAGCTCCTGCGTGCCCGCCGTGATGGGCTTGCGCGTCAGGATGCTCACGCTTGGCTTTCTTCCGCAGACACAGACCGGGAAGCTCGGCGGGCAGATACAGCCCTTCGCCGCCTCCGCCATGGAGTTTTTCACGATCCGGTCCTCGAGCGAATGGAAGGTGATGACCGCCAGCCTTCCGCCGGGATTCAGCCTGCCGACTGCCGTTTTCATCATGTGGCTGACGCAGTTGAGCTCGTCGTTGACCGCGATGCGGATCGCCTGAAAGCTCCGCTTCGCCGGGTGCTGCTTTTCGCGCAGCGCCTGCGGCGGCATCGCGCCGCGGATCACGTCCGCAAGCTCCAGCGTCGTTTCGATCGGGTGGTCGCTGCGCGTGCGCTCGATCGCCGCCGCGATCAGGGGCGCATAGCGCTCCTCACCGTACTCAAATAGGATGCGCCGCAGCTCCTCGCGCGGCCAGTTGTTGACGACCTCATACGCCGTCAGCGTATCGTCGCGGTTCATGCGCATATCGAGCGGCGCGTCCGCCATATAGGAAAAGCCGCGCGCGCCGTCGTCGAGCTGCGGGGAGGAAACGCCCAGATCGAAGAGCATTCCGTCCACCTTCTCCACATGAAGCGAATCCAGAATTTCCGCGAGCTCGGAAAAATTGCCGTGTACCAGTGTGACCTTGCTCATGTGGCTCTTCAGCCGCTTTGCCGCCGCCTCCAGCGCGACCGTATCCCGGTCGATGCCGATCAGCCGTCCGCCGATGAGCCGTCTGCAAATCTCAAGCGAGTGTCCCGCGCCGCCGAGCGTGCCGTCCAGATAGATCCCATCCGGGCGAATGTTCAGCATCTCGATCGTCTCGTGAAGCAGCACGGATCTATGTGAAAATTCCATCAGAATCCAAGCTCCTCCATGACCGAGGCGAGGTTCTCCGGCGTCAGCGTCTCCGCCTCCAGCCTGTCATATGCCTCGCTGTCCCAGATCTCCGCGTGACCGCCCTGACCGATGAAGGTGACCTCCTGCTGAAGCCCCGCATACTGGCGCAGCTCCGTCGGGATGAGAAAGCGCCCCTGCTTGTCCGGCTCGCACTTGGCGGCGTTTGCAAACAGAAACCGCATCTTCCGCGCCTGCGAGATCGGAAGGGCGTTGTATTTGTCCAGAATGACCTGCCAGCCCGCCTCGGTATAGACGGAAAGGCAGTGGTCCAGACCAAGCGTCACATAAAAAGCGTCGCCAAGCTCTTCGCGCAGCTTCGAGGGAACAAACAGGCGTCCCTTGGGGTCGACTGTATGCTTGTATTTTCCGTACATCCCTCTCACCTCGCTCCATTTTCATCATTTTCGCTCCACTTAGCTCCACTTCACTTATATAATATCGGCACCCCATGTAAAATGCAAGTCCTTTGTGAAAAATTTCTGCGCAAATTTTTCCCGAACTTTCGGTCGATTTTCCGCCAATTTTCTAATTTTAGAACGTTTATTTTATTATAACAAAAGGTTACAGAAAGGCAGGCGGCTCTAGCCGCCTGCCTGAGCCGCTTCCCTCAGATAAACGCCATTTTCGTCCGCATCCACACGATACTCTCCCGGAGCGCTTTCTTCCAGAAGCCGCTCTGCCAGCAGCGGCTCGACCTCATTGCGGATGAGCCGCCGGATGCTTCGCGCACCGCTGTCCTCCCTGCGGCAGCGCGCGGCGATCCACGCCGCGAGCCCGTCTCCGAAGCTCAGCCGCAGTCCCCGCTCCTGCGCCCGCTGCGCCATCGCCCGCAGCTGCATCGCGGCAATTTCGCGCAGGTCTGCCTCTTCGAGCGTGCGGAAGGTCGCGATGCAGTCGATGCGCCCGAGAAATTCCGCCGAAAATGCCTGCCGCAGGAGCTGCCTCGTCCGGTCCTGCGCGCTTGCGGGCGTGAAGCCCAGTCCGCTTCGGACGCTTTCGCCGCTGCCGAGGTTTGAGGTCATGACGATCATGGTGTTCTTAAAATCCACAGTTCTTCCGAGCGAATCTGTCAAAATTCCGTCCTCCAGAATTTGAAGCAGCAGCCCCGTAACGTCCCGGTGCGCCTTTTCCAGCTCATCCAACAGCACCACGCAGTAGGGTCTTCTGCGCACCTTCTCGGTGAGCGTTCCGCCCTCCTCATAGCCGATGTAGCCCGGCGGTGCGCCGATCAGCCGCGTCACGGAATTGGGCTCCATATACTCGGTCATGTCGATGCGCACAAGCGCGTCGCGGCTGCCGTAAACGCAGTCGGCAAGCGCCTTGCACAGCTCTGTCTTTCCGACACCGGTAGGTCCCACGAACAGAAACGACGCAGCGGGTCTCCCCCGCTCGGCAAGCCCGGTCCTTCCGCGCTCGACCGCGCGCGTGACCGCGCCGATCGCCGCGTCCTGCCCGATCACCCGCGCGCAGAGCTGCTCGCGCAGTGTGCGTATCTTCTCCCGCTCCGAGAGCGTGAGCTTTCCCGCCGGGATGCCGGTCCGCTCTGCGACGGTCTGCGCCACATCCTCCCGATCGAGCGCTCTGCCGCGCAGCGCCTGCGCGCTGCCTGCCTGCTTGCGCATCAGCTCCTGAAGCTTGTCGCGCAGGACCGCCGCCCGCTCAAACTCGCCTCCGGCGACCGCCTGCTCCAGCTCCAGCGTCAGCGTCTGCCGCTTCTTTTCATACGAGCGCCCCTTCCCCTGCTCAGGGTCTGTCAGAAACGCGCGCGCTGCGCTCTCGTCGAGCAGGTCGAGCGCCTTGTCCGGCAGGAATCGGTCCGTCAGATAGCGGCACGACAGCTCCACCGCTGCGTCGATCGCCTCCTCCGTGATACGGATGTGGTGATGCTCCTCCAGCCCCGGGCGCAGCCCGCGGAGCATCTGCTTTGCCTCCTCCTTTGTCGGCTCGCGCACGACGACCGGGCGGAAGCGCCGCTCCAGTGCCGCGTCCTTCTCAATGTATTTCCGGTATTCCGTCAGCGTCGTCGCGCCGATCATCTGAAGCTCGCTTCTGCCGAGCGCGGGCTTGAGCAGATTTGCCGCGTCGATCGCGCCCTCGGCGCTTCCCGCGCCGACGATGGTGTGCATCTCGTCCACGAAGAGGATGACGTTCCCGCAGCGGCGTATCTCCGCCAGCACATCGCGGATGCGCTCTTCAAATTCGCCGCGGTATTTTGTCCCGGCGAGCACGCTCGCCATATTCAGGCAGTAGAGCTTCTTGCCGCGCAGCTGCTCGGGGACGCTCCCCTCCGCGAGGCGCTGCGCAAGCCCCTCGACGATCGCGGTCTTGCCGACGCCCGGCTCGCCGATGAGCGCGGGGTTATTCTTGCTCTTGCGGCAGAGGATCTGCAAAACCTCGGAGATCTCCCGCTCGCGCCCGATGACCGGCTCGCTCCGCGCCGCGCGCTCCACCATGTTTTCACAGTAAAGTTCCAGTAGCTTCGTTGTTGTGTCCCTCCCATCCGTCTGCATGAAGCGCGGCATCATCAGGCTGCGATAGGCGTCGGAGAAAATGCAGTTGAGGTCCGCGCCGCCGCTTCGCAGGATCTGCGCCGCCGTGCAGCCCTCCTCGCGCGTCAGCGCCAGCAGCAGATGCTCCGGCTCGACCAGCGGCATCCGCAGCATCACCGCCTCCCGCCGTGCCTGCCGCACGACCCGCTTTGCCAGCTTCGTGAGTCTCTGCCGCTGTGCGGGGCGGCACGTCTTTTTCCTCTGAGCAAGCAGGATGCTCCGGAAGGTCTCCTCCCCCCAGCCGTCCAGGCAGAGCGTCCGGCACGCCGGAAGCGCTTTGCGCCGCAGGATCGCCAGCATCAGATGCTCCGTACCGACCTCATTGTAGCCAAGCTCCCTCGCCGCGGCATACGCCTCGTCCAGGATCTTCTGCGTCAGCACGGAAAAGCTCCGTCTGCTCATGATGTCTCACCTCATTTCTCATGAATTTTCGCCGCGCAGACGGCTTTTTATACGATGTCCGCGAAAAAATCATTTTTTCCAGTTTGGCGCGTAATTAACATTTGCATTTTTGAAAAACCGTGTTAAAATAGAGACGCATTAATACATGGAGGTGCAACAATTATGGCATATGTTATCAGCGACGCTTGCGTCAAGTGTGGCGCTTGTGCAGACGCCTGCCCGCTCGGCATCATTTCCGAGGGCGAGGACAAGTACGTCATTGACGCCGATCAGTGCGTGAGCTGCGGCACTTGTGCTGCGGAATGCCCCAACGACGCGATTTCCGAGGAGTAATCATGTACATGGCAAAGAGCCTGTGCGTTCCGGCACAGGCTCTGAGCTTGTCAAAAAGTCTTTTTGACAAGCTCTCAAACGGAAAACGCTTCGCTGGTTTTCCGTTTGAAAAGGCTGCACGATGCTTCGCGCATAAATTCTGCGCTGTGCGCAGAATTTCAACACTCGCATCGTGTAGCGAGTTTTGTCTGACGTACACGCCGCCAGACAAAACAAATTTGGATTTATTCCGCCGTGCGCGGCGGAACTCTACGAGGTTTTTGACAGCCTGTGAGCCTGTGCGTTCCGGCACAGGCTCTTTCTCATATCGCACATATTTTTTGACCGTTGTCACTACGCGGGATGCAGGAGGACGCTTGTGGAAGAAATGCTTTGGGGCGGATACCGGATGCAGTGGGAGCAGGCGCAGTTTCGGTTGAGCACGGACTCCATGGTGCTCGCCGATTTCTGCGCGCTGCCGCGGCGCGCGGCGGTCTGCGATCTCGGCTGCGGCTGCGGGAGCCTTTCGCTGCTGCTCTGCGCCAGATATCCCGATGCACATCTCACTGGTGTCGAGCTTCAGCCCTCTGCCGCCGCGCTGGCACAGCGGAATGTTGAGGCGAATGCTCTGCAAGACCGGATGGAGGTCATCTGCGGCGATTTGCGCGCGCACCGCGCGCTGCTTTCGCACAACGGCTTTGATGCCGTCGTCTCAAACCCGCCCTACTATCCCGTCGGGAGCGGAAAGCAGTCGTCCGAGCCGCTTCTGGCTGCGGCGCGGACGGAGCTGACCTGCACGCTGGATGAGCTCTGCGCCTGCGCGGCATGGCTGCTCAAAAGCGGTGGGCGGTTTTTCCTCGTCCATAAGCCGGAGCGGCTCGCAGACGTCATCTGCGCACTGCGCCTGCACCGGCTGGAGCCGAAGCGCATCCGTTTTGTCCGCCATCGGGTGGACGCGCCCATCAGCCTCATGCTGCTGGAAAGCCGCCTTGACGCAAACGCGGGGCTCTCCTTTGAGCCAGAACTTGTGCTCTACCGCCCGGACGGCACGGAAAGCGCCGACTTCCGGCGCATTTATCATCATCAGGAGGACTGAATATGTCCGGCACCCTTTATCTCGTTCCCACCCCGATCGGCAATCTGGGCGACATCTCAGCCCGCTGCCGCAAGACGCTGGAGCAGGCGGATTTCATCGCCGCCGAGGACACGCGCGTGACGCTGAAGCTGCTCAATCACCTTGAGATCAAAAAGCCGCTCATCAGCTATTATGAGCACAACAAGCTCGAAAGCGGACCGCACATCGTCGAGCGGCTGCTCGGCGGCGAAAGCTGCGCACTCGTGACGGACGCAGGCTCCCCCGCCATCTCCGACCCCGGTGAGGACCTCGTCGCGCTCTGCGCAAGGGCGGGCATCTGCGTCAGCGCCATTCCCGGTCCCTGTGCGGTCATCACCGCGCTGAGCATCTCCGGGCTTCCAACCGGGCGCTTCTGCTTTGAGGGCTTTCTGTCCACCAACAAAAAAAGCCGCCGCGAGCATCTGGACGGACTGCGCGGCGAAACGCGCACGATGATCTTTTATGAAGCGCCGCACAAGCTTCAAAATACGCTGAAGGATCTCGCCGCAGCCTTCGGCGCGGAGCGGCGCATCAGTCTCTGCCGGGAGCTGACCAAGCTGCACGAGCAGGTGCTGCGCATGACGCTCGGCGAGGCAGTCGCCTATTACACGGAGAATGACCCGCGCGGCGAATACGTGCTCGTATTGGAGGGTGCGCAGGCACCGGTCGAGCAGTCGCTCACGCTGGAGGACGCGGTCGCGCTCGCACGCGAGCGGATCGAAGCCGGAGCCTCCAAAAAGGATGCCGTGCGCGAGATATCGCGCGAAACTGGCTTCCCGAAAAACGCACTTTATGAAGCGGTCCTACGGATATAAAAACGACCTCCCGAAGGGCATATCCTTCGGGAGGTTTTGTACGCAGTCCTGTTACTCTTCGTCTGCCTTCGGTTCGATATGGATCTCGATCTCCGCTTCGGCAGGCGCTTCCTCTGCCGGTTCCCCGGCGGGTACTGCTTCCTCTTCGGCGGGTGCGGTCTCTTCCTCAGCCTCAGCCGCTTCCTCGACAGCCTCTTCCGCCGCGTCGACAGCCGCATCGCGCGCGCGCAGCTCCGCGATGCGGTCGCGCAGCTCGGCAATGATCGCGTTGGACTCGTCGATCTTGCTGCACCACGGCAGATACTCGGCGCTGTCCATCTCCTCGCCTACGGCGTAGTCGCGGTAATAGAGCTGTCCAAGCTGCTGCTGCGCCTTCTTGATCTTGTCCTCCTCGGCGTAGATCGCGATGTTTGCCTTCGCGATCGCCGCCAGCTGCGTCGCCTTATCCTTGGCGGCAAGCGCGGTCTCGATCGCAAAATTTTTCGCGTTTTTCAGATTTTCAGAGAAGTTCATAAGTAGTGCTCCTTTCCTGTCTTGTCCATTTATATTCATTATAGCTTTCCTGAATGATTTGTGAAGGGGATTCTTTCAAAATTTGCGCAAAGTTCACAAATTGTCCGATTTTTGTTCATCTTCGGGCTCCGTTTCCGCCTGCGTGGCAGCCTTCTGCCGGACATAAAGTCCCTCCGGCGTGGGCTTGCGGCGGATGCGGATGAATGCGATCATCCCCACTCCAACGGCGAAGAACACAAACGCAAGAAGCTGGCTGACGCGGATGCCGGTCGAGAACAGATACAAGCTGTCGGTGCGCAGCCCCTCAATCCAGACTCTGCCGAGTCCATACCACGCCATATACAGCAGGAACATCTCGCCGTCAAATTTCCGGCGCTTCGCGTAGAAATGCAGCCCGATGAAGCCGATCAGGTTCCAC